>CAZSPS010000411.1:0-14358 GCA_964608875.1 uncultured Ectothiorhodospiraceae bacterium | reverse complement strand
CCGCTCCAGTCGGCGAGCACCGCCGGCTCCTTCGGGCGCCGCGCCTCGAACAGTTCCGCCACCCGCGGCAGGCCGCCGGTGATGTCGCGGGTCTTGGCCGACTCCTGGGGCAGGCGGGCGATGACGTCCCCGACCTGGACGCGTTCCCCGTCCGCGACGTTGAGCATCGCCAACGCGGGCAGCGAGTGCTGGATCGGGACGTCGGTGTTGCGGTGCGTCAGCTCCTTGCCCTTGGAATCCACCAGGAGCACCGCCGGCTGCAGCGACGCGCCGGCCGCGGTGCGCTGCTTCACGTCCAGCACCTGCAGACTCTCGATGCCCGTGAGCTCGTCGACCTGACGCCGCACGGTGACATCGGGCTCCACGTCCCGGAAGCGGATGCGGCCCGCCACCTCGGTGACGACCGGGCGGGTGTGCGGGTCCCAGTTGGCCACCACCTGGCCCGGCTGCACCTCGTCCCCGTCCACGGCCGAGAGCACCGCGCCATACGGCACCTTGTGCCGCTCGCGCACGCGCCCGTTGGCGTCGACCACCGCGAACTCCCCGGAGTGCGAGACGGCGACGTGGGCGCCGTCGGCGCGCTTGACCGAGCGCACCTTGAGGCGCACGGCGCCCGCGGACTTGACCGTGATGTTGTCCACCGTGACCACGCGCGAGGCGGCGCCGCCGATGTGGAAGGTGCGCATCGTGAGCTGCGTGCCGGGCTCGCCGATGGACTGGGCGGCGACCACCCCCACCGCCTCGCCCAGGTCCACGAGCTCGCCGCGCGCGAGGTCGCGCCCGTAGCAGTTGGCGCAGATGCCGTGGCGGGACTCGCAGGTGATGGGCGAGCGCACCACCACCTCCTCGACCCCGCAGGCCTCCAGCCGCTCCACCAGCGCCTCGTCGAGGAGGGTGCCGGCCGGCACCTCGAGCTCGCTCCCGTCGTCGGAGCGGCCCCGGACCTCGGCCGCGACGACCCGTCCGAGCACCCGCTCCGCGAGCGGCTCGACCACGTTGCCGCCCTCGATGAGCGGCGTGATGGGGAGGCCCTCCGTAGTCCCGCAGTCCTCCTGCGTCACCACCACGTCCTGCGCCACGTCCACCAGGCGGCGCGTCAGGTAGCCCGAGTTCGCGGTCTTGAGCGCGGTGTCGGCGAGACCCTTGCGCGCGCCGTGCGTGGAGATGAAGTACTGCAGGACGTCGAGGCCCTCGCGGAAGTTGGCGTCGATCGGGGTCTCGATGATCGAGCCGTCGGGCTTCGCCATCAGCCCCCGCATGCCCGCGAGCTGGCGGATCTGGGCGGCCGAGCCGCGCGCGCCGGAGTCCGCCATCATGAAGATGGGGTTGAACGAGGACTGGCGGACCTCGTTGCCCTCGGCGTCCAGCACCGTCTCGGTCTCGAGCTGCTCCATCATGGCGTCCGCCACCTGGTCGTTGGTCTGCGACCAGATGTCGACCACCTTGTTGTAGCGCTCGCCGCCGGTCAGGAACCCGGAGCGGTACTCTTCCTCGACCTTCTTCACCTCGGTCCCGGCGCGCGCCAGGATCTCGCTCTTCGACTCCGGGATGACCATGTCGTCCACGCCGATGGAGATGCCGGCGCGGGTGGCGTGGCTGAAGCCGGCGTACATGAGCTGGTCGGCGAAGACCACCGTCTCCTTGAGGCCGACGTTGCGGTAGCAGGCGTCGATGAGGTTCGAGATGGCGCGCTTGTTCATGACCCGGTTGACCGCCTCGAAGGCGATGCCGGGCGGCGCCAGCTCGTAGAGCAGGGTGCGCCCGACCGTGGTCTCGACCAGGGTGCGCCGCTCGCGCAGCGCGGGCGCGGGCGCGGCCTCGGCCGCCCCGTCGTCCTTGCCGCCGTCCTTGCCGTTGCCCTTGGCCTTGGCCTTGGGGCCGTCCTCGGCCGGGAGGAACTCGCGCACCCGCACCCGCACGCGCGCGTGCAGGTCGACCACCCCGCTCTCGAAGGCCCGGTGGACCTCCGTGGTGTCGGAGAACGCGAGCCCCGCGCCCTTCGCGTCGGCGCGCTCGCGGGTCAGGTAGTACAGCCCCAGCACCACGTCCTGGGTGGGCACGATGATGGGCGCGCCGTGCGCCGGCGAGAGGATGTTGTTGGTGGACATCATCAGGGTGCGCGCTTCGAGCTGGGCCTCGATCGACAGCGGCACGTGCACCGCCATCTGGTCCCCGTCGAAGTCGGCGTTGAACGCGGTGCACACCAGCGGGTGCAGCTGGATGGCCTTGCCCTCCACCAGCACCGGCTCGAACGCCTGGATGCCGAGCCGGTGCAGGGTGGGCGCGCGGTTGAGCATGACCGGGTGCTCGCGGATCACCTCGTCCAGGATGTCCCACACCTCCGGACCCTCGCGCTCCACCACCTTCTTGGCCGCCTTGATGGTGGTGGCATGCCCTTGCAGCTCGAGCTTGCCGTAGACGAAGGGCTTGAACAGCTCGAGCGCCATCTTCTTCGGCAGGCCGCACTGGTGCAGCTTCAGCGTCGGGCCGACCACGATCACCGAACGCCCCGAGTAGTCCACGCGCTTGCCGAGCAGGTTCTGGCGGAAGCGGCCCTGCTTGCCCTTGATCATGTCGGCCAGGGACTTCAAGGGGCGCTTGTTCGAGCCCGTGATGGCCCGCCCGCGGCGGCCGTTGTCGAGCAGCGCGTCCACCGCCTCCTGCAGCATGCGCTTCTCGTTGCGCACGATGATCTCGGGCGCGTTCAGGTCCAACAGCCGCTTCAGCCGGTTGTTGCGGTTGATGACCCGCCGGTAGAGGTCGTTCAGGTCGGAGGTGGCGAAGCGCCCGCCCTCGAGCGGCACCAGCGGGCGCAGCTCCGGCGGCAGCACGGGCAGGACCTTGAGCACCATCCACTCCGGGCGGTTGCCCGAGCTCCTGAAGCCCTCCATCAGCTTCAGCCGCTTGGTCAGCTTCTTGATGCGGGCCTCGGAGCCGGTGGTCTCGAGCTCCCCGCGCACCCGCTCGATCTCGGTCTCGAGGTCGGTGGTGCGCAGCAGCTCGCGGATCGCCTCCGCCCCCATGCGCGCGTCGAACTCGTCGGCGTACTGCGTGCGGGCCTCCTGGTACTTCTCGTCCGTGAGCAGCTGGCCGCGCTCGAGGTCGGTCATGCCCGGCTCGACCACCACATAGGCCTCGTAGTAGAGCACCCGCTCGATCTCGCGCAGGGTCATGTCGAGCACCAGCCCGATGCGCGAGGGCAGGGACTTCAGGTACCAGATGTGGGCCACCGGGGTCGCCAGCTCGATGTGCCCCATGCGCTCGCGGCGCACCTTGGCCAGGGTCACGTCCACCCCGCACTTCTCGCACACCACGCCGCGGTGCTTGAGGCGCTTGTACTTGCCGCACAGGCACTCGTAGTCCTTGATCGGCCCGAAGATCTTGGCGCAGAAGAGGCCGTCGCGCTCGGGCTTGAAGGTGCGGTAGTTGATGGTCTCCGGCTTCTTCACCTCGCCGTAGGACCACGAGCGCACCTTCTCCGGGGCGGCGAGCCCGATGCGGATGGACTCGAAGCTCTCGCTGTGGAACTGCTGCTGGAACAGGTTGACGAGGTCTCTCATCTCAGGTCCTCCGGGATCGGGTGCGCGGCGGGCGGCGCGGTGCGCTTGAACTCGATGTCGATGCCGAGGGAGCGGACCTCCTTCATGAGCACGTTGAAGGACTCCGGGATGCCCGCCTCCATGCGGTGGTCGCCGTCGACGATGTGCTTGTACATCACGGTGCGCCCCGTCACGTCGTCCGACTTCACGGTCAGCATCTCGCGCAGGGAGTGCGAGGCGCCGTAGGCCTCGAGCGCCCACACCTCCATCTCGCCGAAACGCTGCCCGCCGAACTGCGCCTTGCCCCCGAGGGGCTGCTGCGTCACCAGGCTGTAGGGGCCGGTGGAGCGGGCGTGCATCTTGTCGTCGACCAGATGGTTGAGCTTCATCATGTACATGTAGCCGACGGTGACCGGCTGGTCGAACGGCTCGCCGCTGCGCCCGTCGTAGAGACGGGTCTTGCCGCTCTCGGGCAGCTCGGCGAGCGCCAGCAGTTGCTTGATCTCGCTCTCCTGCGCGCCGTCGAAGACCGGGGTCGCCATCGGCACCCCGCCGCGCAGGTTGCCGGCCAGCTCCATCACCTCGGCGTCGTCGAGCGGCGCGAGCGCGTCGCGCCGGCTCCCCACCGCGTAGATGCGCTCGAGCCAGGCGCGCACCTCGGGCGCCTTGCCGCCGTCGTCGATCATCTTCCCGAGCTTGCGCCCGAGCTCGTGCGAGGCCCAGCCGAGGTGCGTCTCCAGCACCTGGCCGACGTTCATGCGCGATGGCACCCCGAGCGGGTTCAGCACGATGTCGACCGGGGTGCCGTCCTCCATGTAGGGCATGTCCTCGACCGGCACAATCATCGAGATGACGCCCTTGTTGCCGTGGCGCCCGGCCATCTTGTCGCCGGGCTGCACCCGCCGCTTGACCGCCAGGTGGACCTTGACCATCTTCAGCACGCCGGGCGCGAGGTCGTCGCCGGAGCTGAGCTTCTCGCGCTTCTCCTTCTCCTCTTCGGCGAGCTGCTTGCGCAGGTCGGAGAGCTGCTTCTCGGCCCGCTCGAGCTGCCGGTTGGCCTCCTCGTCGCGCAGGCGGATCTCGAACCAGCGCGCGCGCGGGAGCTCGTCGAGGTAGCCCGCGCGCACCCGCGCGCCGGCCTTGAGCCCGTTCGGCCCGCCGGCCGCGGTCTTGCCGGTCAGCAGGGTCTTGAGCCGCTGGTAGGTGTCCTGCTCGACGATGCGGAACTTGTCGCGCTGGTTCTTGCGCACCCGTTCCAGCTCCATCTCCTCGATGTCCTTGGCGCGCACGTCCTTCTCGACCCCCTCGCGGGTGAACACCTGCACGTCGATGACCGTGCCGTTCATGCCCGACGGCACCCGCAGCGAGGTGTCCTTCACGTCCGACGCCTTCTCGCCGAAGATGGCGCGCAGGAGCTTCTCCTCCGGGGTCAGCAGGGTCTCGCCCTTGGGCGTGACCTTGCCGACCAGGATGTCGCCAGCCTCGACCGTGGCGCCGACGAAGACGATGCCCGACTCGTCGAGCTTGGCCAGCGCGCCGTCGCTCACGTTCGGGATGTCGGACGAGATCTCCTCCACCCCGAGCTTGGTGTCGCGCGCCACGCACACCAGCTCCTCGATGTGGATGGTGGTGAAGCGGTCCTCCTGCACCACCCGCTCGGAGATGAGGATCGAGTCCTCGAAGTTGTAGCCGTTCCAGGGCATGAAGGCGACCAGCACGTTCTGGCCGAGGGCCAGCTCGCCAAGGTCGGTGGACGGCCCGTCCGCGAGCACGTCGCCCTTGGCGATGACGTCGCCGGTCTGCACCAGGGGGTGCTGGTTGATGCACGTGTCCTGGTTCGAGCGGTGGTACTTCACGAGGTCGTAGATGTCCACCCCCGGCTCGCGCTCCTTCACCTCCTCGTCGTTCACCCGCACCACCACGCGGCCCGCGTCCACCGACTCGACCGTGCCGCCGCGCCCGGCGATGCTGGTGACCCCCGAATCGCGCGCCACCACGCTCTCCATGCCGGTGCCGACCAGCGGCTTCTCGGCGCGCAGGGTGGGCACCGCCTGGCGCTGCATGTTCGAGCCCATGAGCGCGCGGTTGGCGTCGTCGTGCTCCAGGAACGGGATCAGCGCCGCCGCCACGGACACGGTCTGCATGGGCGAGACGTCCATGTACTGCACTTGGTCCGGGGGCCGCTGGGTGAACTCGTTCTGGTGGCGGCAGGTCACGAGGCCGTCCACCAGCCGGCCCGACTCGTCGAGCGAGGCGTTGGCCTGGGCGATGACGAAGCGGCCCTCCTCGATGGCGGACAGGTACTCGACCTCGTCGCCCACCACCCCGTCCCGCACCTTGCGGTACGGAGTCTCGATGAAGCCGTAGCGGTTGGTGCGGGCGTAGACCGCGAGCGAGTTGATGAGGCCGATGTTCGGCCCCTCCGGAGTCTCGATGGGGCACACCCGCCCGTAGTGGGTGGGGTGCACGTCGCGCACCTCGAAGCCCGCGCGCTCGCGCGTGAGGCCGCCCGGACCGAGCGCGGAGATGCGCCGCTTGTGGGTGACCTCGGACAGCGGGTTGTTCTGGTCCATGAACTGCGAGAGCTGGCTCGAGCCGAAGAACTCCTTGACCACGGCCGAGACCGGCTTGGCGTTGATGAGCTCGAGCGGCATCAGCTCGTCGGTGCGCGAGAGGCTCAACCGCTCGCGCACCGCCCGCTCGACCCGCACCAGGCCGATGCGGAACTGGTTCTCGGCCATCTCGCCGACGCTGCGCACGCGCCGGTTGCCCAAGTGGTCGATGTCGTCCACCGACCCCTGCCCGTTCTTGATCTCGATGAGGGTCTTCAGCACGTCCACGATGTCTTCGGAGGTCAGCACTCCGAGGCCGGCCGAGTCGGCGCGTTCGAGGCGCCGGTTGAACTTCATCCGCCCCACCGCCGAAAGGTCGTAGCGCTCGGGGTTGAAGAACAGGTCGCGGAACATCCTCTGCGAGGATTCGCGGGTCGGCGGCTCGCCTGGGCGCATGACGCGGTAGATCTCCATCTGCGCCTCGGCCTGGCTCTTGGTCACGTCGAGACGCAGGGTGTCGGAGACGTAGGGGCCCTCGTCGACGTCGTTCACGAACAGCACGTCGAAGCGGCGCACCTTCTCGTCCCGGAACTTGGCGAGGGTCTCGGCCGTGACCTCCTCGTTGGCGCGGGCCAGGACCTCGCCGGTCTCGGTGTTCACCACCTCGCGCGCGAGCGCCTTGCCGAGCACGTACTCGTCCGGCACGGTGAGGGCGGTGAGGCCGGCCTCCTCGATCTGCTTGACGTGGCGGGGGTTGATCCGCCGCCCCTGCTCCACGATGACGTTGCCGCGGGCGTCTTCGATGTCGATCATCGCGGTCTCGCCGCGCAGCCGGTCCGGCGACGACAGCTGGAACCGGAGGTCCTTGGCGCGCACCTCGAGGCGGTTGTGCTTGAAGAACTCGGCGAGGATGGCCTCGTCGTCCCGGAACACCGGCTCCATCTGCTCCTTGCCGTTCTTGTCCTTGACCTTGTGCTCGAGCGCGCGCAGCAGCACGGTCGCGGGCAGCTTGCGGCGCCGGTCGATGCGCACGTAGACGTGGTCCTTCGGGTCGAACTCGAAGTCGAGCCAGGAGCCGCGGTAGGGGATGACGCGGGCGGAGAACAGCAGCTTGCCCGAGGAGTGGGTCTTGCCCTGGTCGTGCCCGAAGAACGCGCCGGGCGAGCGGTGCAGCTGCGACACGATGACCCGCTCGGTGCCGTTGATGACGAGCGTGCCGGTGTCGGTCATGAGCGGGATGTCGCCCATGTACACCTCCTGCTCGCGGAGATCGCGGATGGCCCGCTCCTTGCCCGTGGCCTCCTTGTCGAACAGCGCGAGGCGCAGGCGCGCGCGCAGGGCGGCGGCGTAGGTGAAGCCGCGCAGCTGGCACTCCTTCACGTCGAAGCGCGGGCGTTCCAGGCGGTACTCGAGGAACTGCAGCTGGGCGTCGCCCGAGTAGCTCACGATCGGGAAGACCGACTCGAAGGCGGCCTGCAGCCCGACCCGCTTGCGCTGGGCCGGGGGCACGCCGTCCTGCAGGAACTCGCGGTACGACTCGCGCTGCGTCGCCAGCAGCTCGGGGAACTCGAGCACGCTCGAGCGCCTGCCGAAGCCGTTGCGGATGCGCTTCTTTTCGGTGAAGGAGTAGCTGCTCATCGGGGCACCTCGAGGGCTGGAACGGGAAACGGCGGGCGGCCGGGGCCTACTTCACCTCCACGCTCGCTCCCGCTTCCTCGAGCTGCTTCTTGGCCTCTTCGGCCTCGGCCTTGGACACGCCCTCGCGCACCGGCGCGGGCGCCCCCTCGACCAGGTCCTTGGCCTCCTTCAGGCCGAGGCTGGTGATGGCGCGCACCGCCTTGATGACCCCGACCTTGCTGGAGCCGAAGCCGGTCAGCACGACGTCGAACTCGGTCTGCTCCTCGGCCTCGGCTTCGGCGCCGCCGGCCGCGGCGCCCGCCGCCGGCGCGGCGGCGACCGCGGTCATGGCGGCCGATACGCCGAACTTCTCCTCCATCGCCTCGACCAGCTCGACGACCTCGAGCACCGTCATGCTGGCGATGGTCTCCAGCACTTCCTCTTTCTTCACGGCCATTGCTTCTGTTCTCCTCGATCCGGCGCCGGGCCGGTGGAATGGAATGGGTGAGTGGAAACTGTGGATGCGGACGCCGGGCTCAGCCCGCCGCCTCCTTCTGCCGCCGGACCGCGTCCAGCGCGCGCACGAGCCGCGCCTGGGGCTCGGCCAGGGTGCGGGCCAGCTGGGTGACGGGGGCCTTGAGCACGCCCATCAGGCGGGCCAGCGCCTCCTCGCGGCTGGGCAGGGTCGCGAGGCGCTCGACGTCGCCCGGGGTCAGGAGCTTGCCGTCGAACGCGGCGAGCCGGATCACCAGCTTGCGGTTGGCGCGCTCGTAGTTGCGCATCACGCGCGCCGCCGAGCCCGGGTCTTCGCGCGAGAAGGCGAGGACCAGGGGGCCGGCCAGCCCTTCGCGCAGGCACTCGAAGCCGGTGGACTCCACCGCCCGCTTGGCGAGGTTGTTGGGCACCACCCGCAGGTACACCCCGGCGGCGCGCGCCTGGTTGCGCAGCTCGGTCATCTCGGCGACGTCGAGCCCGCGGTACTCCGCGGCCACGGCGGAGACGGCGCTGCGCGCCACCTCGGCCACCTCGGCCACCACTTCTTTCTTACGCGCCAGGGTCAACGGCATGACGACCGCGCCTCCCTCTCTCCGTTCCCGTCCCGCCGCCGCCGCGGCCCGCTCAAGATGCGAAGCCCGCCTTGTCGATGGCGAGGCCCGGGCCCATGGTGCTGGACACGGTGACCCCGCGCAGGTAGACCCCCTTGGCGGACGCCGGCTTCGCGCGCACCAGGTCGCCGACCAGGGCCGCCAGGTTCTCGTGCAGCGCCGGCGCCTCGAACGAGGCCTTGCCGATCGCGCAGTGCACGATGCCGTTGCGGTCGGTGCGGTACTGCACCTGCCCGCCCTTGGCGTTGGCGACTGCGGTCGCCACGTCGTCCGTCACCGTGCCGGTCTTCGGGTTCGGCATCAGCCCGCGCGGGCCGAGCACCCGCCCGAGCTGCCCCACCACGCGCATGGCGTCCGGGGCGGCGATGGCCACGTCGAAGCCGATCTCGCCGCCGTTCACCTTCTCCGCCAGGTCTTCGAGGCCCACCAAGTCCGCGCCCGCCTCGCGCGCCGCATCGGCGTGGGCGCCGGAGGCGAACACGGCCACCCGCACCTGCTTGCCGGTGCCGTTCGGCAGCACCGTCGAGCCGCGCACCACCTGGTCGGACTTGCGCGGGTCCACCCCCAGGTTCACCGCCACCTCGACGGTCTCGTCGAACTTCGCGCTGGCCGTCTCCTTGATGAGACGCAGCGCCTCCCCGGCCTCGTACAGCCGGTCCGGGTCTACTTTCTCGCCGATCGCGCGCCGACGCTTCGACATCTCACTCCACCCCCTCGGTCTCGATGCCCATGCTGCGCGCGGTGCCCGCGACGATGCGCACCGCCGCGTCCATGTCGCCGGCGTTGAGGTCCGGCATCTTGAGCCTGGCGATCTCTTCGAGCTCGGCGCGCCCGACGGTCTTGCCGACCTTCTCCGAGTTCGGCGTGCCGCTGCCCTTGGCGACCCCGGCCGCCTTGCGCAGCAGCACCGAGGCCGGGGGCGTCTTGGTGACGAACGTGAAGCTCGTGTCGGCGTACACGGTGATCACCACCGGGGTCGGGATGCCCTGCTCGGCGTTCTGGGTCTCGGCGTTGAACGCCTTGCAGAACTCCATGATGTTGACCCCGTGCTGGCCGAGCGCCGGACCCACGGGCGGCGCCGGGTTGGCCTGGCCGGCCGGCACCTGCAGCTTGATGTAGGCGGAGATCTTCTTCGCCATCGGTTCAGTCCTTCTCCACCTGCGCGAAGTCCAGCTCGACCGGGGTCGAGCGCCCGAAGATGAGCACCGCGACCCGCAGCCGGCTCTTCTCGTAGTTCACTTCCTCGACCACCCCGTTGAAGTCGTTGAACGGCCCGTCGGTCACTCGCACCACCTCGCCCGGCTCGAACAGCACCTTGGGCCGCGGCTGCTCGGAGCCCTCGCGCACGCGGTCGAGGATGTGGTCCACCTCGTCCTCGCTGATGGGGACGGGCTCGCCCGAGCCGCCGGAGATGAAGCCGAGGATGTTGTCCACCCCCTTGACCAGGTGGCGGGCCTCGTCGGTCATCTCCATCTCCACCAGCACGTAGCCCGGGAAGAACTTGCGCTCGCTGCGGCGCTTCTGGCCCGAGCGCATCTCCACCACCTCCTCGGCGGGCACCAGCACCTTGCCGAAGTTGTGGCGCACCGCCTCCTCGGCGCGGGCGATGCGGTCCTCCAGCAGCTTCTTGACCCGGTTCTCGTACCCCGAGTAGGCGTGCACTACGTACCAGTCCATCGCGGGGGCCTCAGCCGGTGCCGAACAGGTTGCGGACGACGAAGGAGAGCAGGGTGTCGAAGCCCCACATGACGACCGCGAGCAGGGAGACCATGACCACCACGATGCCCGTGGTCTGGAGAGTCTCGGTGCGGGTTGGCCACACGACCCTGCGGACTTCGGTGCGCGCCTCGCGCAGGAACGTCCAGGCGGCGCGGCCCTTGCCGGTGGTGTAGACGATGGCGCCGGCCACGAGGGCAGCGGCGAGCAGGCCCACCACCCGCAGCAGCTGCGACTCCTCGGGGAAGGCATAGAACGCGGCCATCGCCGCCGCCAGCAGCGCGACGGCCGCGAGCCACTTGGCGATGTCCGCGAACGCTCCCATCGTCTCGAGACGAGCACTCATGCGTGTTCCGGTTCCCATGCCGGGGGCGGAGGAATGGCAGGCCAGGAGGGAATCGAACCCCCAACCTGCGGTTTTGGAGACCGCTGCTCTGCCGATTGAGCTACTGGCCTGAAGTCCCCGCCGTCCGGCGCCCTGCCGTTGCCGTTGCTGCCGATGCCGCTGTCGCTGCCGCCGCTACTCGATGACCTTGGAGACGACCCCGGCCCCCACCGTGCGGCCGCCCTCGCGCACCGCGAACCGCAGGCCCTCCTCCATCGCGATCGGCGAGATGAGCTTCGCCGTCATCTGCACGTTGTCGCCCGGCATCACCATCTCCACTCCCGACGGCAGGCTCACCGAGCCCGTCACGTGCGTCGTGCGGAAGTAGAACTGCGGCCGGTAGCCGTCGAAGAACGGCGTGTGACGGCCCCCCTCGTCCTTCGACAGCACGTACACCTCCGCCTCGAAGTGCGTGTGCGGCGTGATCGAACCCGGCTTCGCCAGCACCTGCCCGCGCTCGATGCCGTCGCGCCGCACGCCGCGCAGCAGCACCCCGATGTTGTCGCCCGCGACGCCCTCGTCCAGCAGCTTGCGGAACATCTCCACGCCCGTGCACGTCGTCTTCTCGGTGTCGCGCAAGCCCACGATCTCCACTTCCTCGCCGACACGCACCTGGCCGCGCTCCACGCGGCCCGTCGCCACCGTGCCGCGGCCCGAGATCGAGAACACGTCCTCCACCGGCATCAGGAACGCTCCGTCCACCGCGCGCTCGGGCTCGGGAATGTACTCGTCCAGCGCCGACACCAGCGCCGCCACCGAGTCCTCGCCCAGATCGCCGCCGCCTCCCTCCAGCGCCTGCAGCGCGGAACCGCGGATCACCGGCGTCGTCTCGCCCGGAAACTCGTACTTGTCCAGCAGCTCGCGGACCTCCAGCTCCACCAGCTCCAGCAACTCCTCGTCGTCCACCGTGTCGCACTTGTTCAGGTACACCACGATGTACGGAACTCCCACCTGGCGCGCCAGCAAAATGTGCTCGCGCGTCTGCGGCATCGGGCCGTCCGCCGCCGACACCACCAGGATCGCTCCGTCCATCTGCGCCGCGCCCGTGATCATGTTCTTCACGTAGTCCGCGTGACCCGGACAGTCCACGTGCGCGTAGTGGCGCGCATCGCTCTCGTACTCCACGTGCGCCGTCGCGATCGTGATGCCGCGCGCCTTCTCCTCCGGCGCGTTGTCGATCTCCTCGAAGCCCTTCGCGTCGCCGCCGTGGCGCGACGCCATCACCCGCGTGATCGCCGCCGTCAGCGTCGTCTTGCCATGGTCCACGTGGCCGATCGTGCCCACGTTCACGTGCGGCTTCGTCCGCTCGAATTTCGCCTTCGCCACGCCCGCCTACCTCGTCAAGTGCCTACCGGTTGTGCTGAACGACGGCCTCGGCCACCGACGACGGCACCTCGAGGTACCGCCGGAACTCCATGGTGAACGTGGCCCGCCCCTGGGTGAGCGACCGCAGGTCGGTCGCGTATCCGAACATCTCGGCGAGGGGCACCTCCGCGCGCACGATCTGCCCGCCCGGCGACTCCTCCATGCCCTGCACCGTGCCCCGCCGGCGGCTCACGTCGCCCATCACGTCGCCCAGGTGCTCGGCGGGGACCACCACCTCGACCTTCATCATCGGCTCGAGCAGCACCGGCTTCGCATCGCGCACCCCGTCGCGGAAGGCCATGGAGCCGGCGACCCGGAAGGCCATCTCGCTCGAGTCCACCTCGTGGTGCGAGCCGTCGTGGAGCGTCACCCGCACGTCCACCAGGGGGTAGCCTGCGAGCACCCCGTTCTCCATCTGCTCCTCGACCCCGCGCCGCACGGCCGGGATGTACTCGCGGGGGATGACCCCGCCCACGATCTTGTCCACGAACTCGAAGCCCGTGCCGGCCTCGAGCGGCTCGATCAGGATGTGCACGTGGCCGTACTGCCCGCGCCCGCCCGTCTGCCGCACGAAGCGCCCCTCCTGGTCGACGGACTTGCGGATAGTCTCGCGGTACGCCACCCGCGGGCGGCCCACGTTGGCGTCCACGTTGAACTCGCGCTTGAGCCGGTCGACGATGATCTCGAGATGCAGCTCGCCCATGCCGGAGATGATGGTCTGGCTCGACTCCTCGTCGCTCGACACGCGGAACGAGGGGTCCTCCTGGGCCAGCTTGGAGAGCGCGACCCCCATCCGGTCCTGGTCCGCCTTGGTCTTGGGCTCCACGGCGACGGAGATGACGGGGTCGGGGAAGCTCATGCGTTCGAGGGTGATGGGCGCGCGCCGCTCGCACAGCGTCTCGCCGGTGGCGACGTCCTTCAGGCCGACGGCGGCGGCGATGTCCCCCGCGCGCACCTCGGACAGCTCCTCGCGGTGGTTGGCGTGCATCTGCAGGATGCGCCCGACCCGCTCGGAGCGGTCGCGGGTGGGGTTGAAGATGCGGTCGCCCGATTCGAGCACCCCCGAGTAGACCCGGAAGAAGGTGAGGGTGCCGACGTAGGGGTCGGTCGCGATCTTGAACGCGAGCGCGGCGAACGGCTCTTCGTCGGAGGCGCGCCGCACCGCCTCTTCCTCCTTGCCTTCCTCGACCCCGCGGATGGCGGGCACCTCGTCGGGCGCCGGCAGGTATTCGATGACGGCGTCGAGCAGCGGCTGCACGCCCCGGTTCTTGAACGCCGCCCCGCACAGCACCGGTACGATCTCGTTCGCGAGGGTGCGCATCCGCAGCCCCCGCCGCACGTCCTCCTGCGACAGCTCGCCGTCTTCGAGGTAGCGCTCCATGAGCGTGTCGTCCGCCTCCGCCGCCGCCTCCACCATCGCCTCGCGGCGGCGCTCGGCCTCGGCCAGCAGCTCGCCCGGCACCTCGCCCGACTCGAAGGCGGCGCCGAGGCCCTCGCCGCTCCAGCGCAGCGCGCGCATGCTCAGGAGGTCGATGGCGCCCTCGAACCCGTCCTCGGCCCCGATCGGCATCTGCACGGGCACCGGCGCCGCCCCGAGCCGGCCGCGGATCTGATCGGTCACCCGGTCGAAGTCGGCCCCCGCCCGGTCCATCTTGTTGATGAAGGCGAGGCGCGGCACCGCGTACCGGTCCGCCTGGCGCCACACCGTCTCGGACTGCGGCTCGACCCCGCCCACCGCGCAGAACACCGCCACCGCGCCGTCGAGCACGCGCAGCGAGCGCTCGACCTCGATCGTGAAGTCCACGTGGCCGGGGGTGTCGATGATGTTGATGCGGTGCTCGGGGAACTTGCGCTCCGCGCCGGACCAGAAGCAGGTGGTGGCCGCCGAGGTGATGGTGATGCCGCGCTCTTGCTCCTGCACCATCCAGTCCATGGTTGCAGCCCCGTCGTGCACCTCCCCGAGCTTGTGGGAGACGCCGGTGTAGAACAGGATGCGCTCGGTGGTGGTGGTCTTGCCGGCGTCGATGTGCGCCATGATGCCGATGTTGCGGTAGCGCTCGATGGGAGTGCTGCGCCGG
>CAZSPS010000410.1:0-6681 GCA_964608875.1 uncultured Ectothiorhodospiraceae bacterium | reverse complement strand
GCGGTTGATTCCGTGGGGCGTGCGGGGGGTATAATGCCCGGTTCGAAGAGGCCGCCGGCAGGGGGGCGTTCCACTCTCATGGGGACCGGGTACAGATGACGCGCATCCGACGTCTGCAGCCAGGCAGCCGGGCCCCCGCCCCCGCCGGGCGCTCCTCCTCCGGCCCGGCAGGCCGCGTGCGGCCCGAGCGGCGCGCACCCTCGCCCTCCCCACTCTCCCCGCACCGGGCCGCCCGGCCCGGCATCCGGACTTGATGGCCTCCTGGCTCGTCTATCCGGCCCTCGCCGGCTTCGCCGCCGCGCTGATCGCGGGGTTCGCCATCGTCCTCACCCGGCGCTGGCACGGCGCCCACACCGTCGACCTCCGCAACGAGCCGCAGTCGGTGCACGACGAGCCCGTTCCCCGGATCGGCGGGCTCGCCGTGTACCTGGGCTTCCTGGCGGCCGCGTACGCCGCAGCCGCGGTGCGGCCGGAGGCCCGCGAGGTCTTCTACGCCCTCGCCGCGGGCGGGTCGATCGTGTTCGCGGCGGGCCTCGTCGAGGACCTGACGAACCGGTTCCCGAAAGCCCTGCGCCTGGCCGCGGGAGGCCTCGCCGCCCTCACCTTCTGCCTGCTGGCCGGCTATTCCGTGACCCGCGCCGACCTCCCGTTCCTGGACGACGCGATGGCGCTGTACCCGGTGTCCATCGTGTTCACCGTCTTCGCCATCACCGGCCTCGTCAACGCCATCAACATCATCGACGGGTTCAACGGCCTCGCCGCCGGGTCCGCCATCCTCATGCTGGCGTCGTTCGCGGTCCTCGCCTTGCGGGCCGGGGACCAGGTGCTGGCGCTCGCCGCCATCGCCGCCATCGCGGTGCTGGCCGGGTTCCTGGTGCTGAACTTCCCGTTCGCGCACGTCTTCCTGGGCGACGGAGGCGCCTACTTCACGGGCCTGGTGCTGGGGGCCCTGGCGGTGGCGCTGACGGCGCGCAACCCCGGCGTCTCCGTGTGGTTCGTGCTGGTGGTGCTGGCCTATCCCATCCTGGAGACCCTGTTCTCCATCGCCCGCAAGGCGGCGCGCAACGGCTCCCACCCGGCCCACCCGGACCGGCTGCACCTGCACCTGTTGCTGCACGCGCGCTTCACGAAGAGGATCATGGGCAGGAACGGGAAGAAGCGCCTCGCCAACCCGCTGACCGGCGTGCTGCTGTGGACGGGGCCGCTGACGGGCCTCGCCGCCGTGCTGCTGCTCCCACCCACGCGCGAGTGGGCGCTCCTCGTCCTGGCGCTGCAGACGGCGCTCTACGTCACGGCCTACCGGCGGGTCTCGCTGCTGTACCGCATCTCGCCGCTCCTGGCCGGAAAATAGCCTCCGCCCCCCCCCTCCCCAGATGCGCGCCTTGCAGATACAATCCGCCGCCGTCGCCTCGTTCCGAACCCGAGAGAACTCCCTCCGTTGAGCCGTAAAAGGATCGTAGTCGCGGGCGGCGGGGGGTTCATCGGCGGACACCTCGCCGGGGCGTTGCTGGCGCAGGGCCACGAGGTGCGCTGCGTGGACCGCAAGCCCCTGGACGACTGGGACCAGGTCCACGAAGGCGCCGAGAACGTCGTCGCCGACCTCCAGGGACTCGACGCCTGCCTGGCCGCGTGCGCCGGCATGGACGAGTGCTACCAGCTCGCCGCCGACATGGGCGGCATGGGCTTCATCGAGAACAACAAGGCGCTGTGCATGCTGTCGGTGCTGATCAGCACGCACATGCTGCTGGCGGCGAAGGAGCACGGGCTCGAGTCGATCTTCTACTCCTCCTCCGCCTGCGTCTACGACACCAACAAGCAGGAGAGCGAGGACGCGGCGGCGCTGCGCGAGGAGGACGCCTACCCGGCCATGGCCGAGGACGGCTACGGCTGGGAGAAGCTGTTCACCGAGCGGATGTGCCGCCACTTCCGGGAGGACTTCGGGCTGCGCACCCGCGTGGCCCGCTACCACAACGTGTACGGCCCCTTCGGCACCTGGGAAGGCGGCCGGGAGAAAGCCCCCGCCGCGATCTGCCGCAAGGTCGTGCAGGCCGTGCGCAGCGGCGAGCACGCCATCGAGATCTGGGGCGACGGCAAGCAGACCCGGTCCTTCATGTACATCGACGACTGCTTGAAGGGCACGCTGGAGCTGATGGGCAGCGGCGTCGTCGAGCCGATCAACATCGGCTCGAGCGAGCAGACGACCATCGACGGGCTGGTGGACGTGGTCGAGGACATCGCCGGGGTGAAGCTCGAGCGCCGCTACCGGCTCGACGCCCCCAAGGGGGTGAACGGCCGCAGCAGCGACAACGCGATGATCCTGCGCGAGCTCGGCTGGGAGCCATCGATCCGGCTGCGGGACGGGATGGAAAAGACCTACCGCTGGATCCACGACGAGTATGTGAAGAAGTACGGCTGAAGGCGCACATGGCACGCATCCTGGTCCTGACTCAGGCCTACGTGCCCGACCCCTCCACCACGGGCCAGCACCTCCACGACGCCGCCGCCGCCCTCGCCGCCCGCGGCCACGCAGTCCGCGTGCTCGCCGCCGACCGGGGCTACAACGACCCGAGCCGCAAGTACCCCGCACGGGAAACGCGGGACGGGGTCGAGATCCGGCGCCTGCCCCTCAGCTCGTTCGGCAAGGGCGGCACCGCCGTGCGGGCGGCGGCCGCGCTCTCCCTGGTGGCCCAGATCGTCGTGCGCGGGCTCTTCTCGCGCCGGCCCGACGCGATCCTCGTGAGCACCCATCCGCCGCCGTGTCCCATCGGCGCCCTCGTCCTGTCGTGGCTGCGCGGCACTCCCATCTGCTACTGGGTGCACGACCTCAACCCGGACATGGCCGTGCGCATGGGCACGCTGCGCGAAGGCTCGCTGCCGGCGCGCCTGATGCGCTGGCTGAACCGGCGCATCCTGGCGCGCGCGCGGCGCATCGTCTTCCTCGACCGTTTCATGGCCGAGCACGCGCAGCGCACGCGGGACGTGGCGGCGAAGGCCGCCGTCATGCCGCCCTGGCCGCACAACGACTACGCCGGGGAGGTCGAGCACGCCGACAACCCCTGGCGCCGGGAGCACGTCGGCGAGGGGCGCCTGGTGGTGATGTACAGCGGCGGCTTCACCCATGCCCACCCGCTGGACACGGTGGTCGAGGCCGCGCTGCGGCTGCAGGACGACGAGGGGCTCGAGTTCCTGTTCGTCGGCGAAGGCTCGGGCAAGCGCGAGCTCGATGCGCTCATCGAGCGGGAGCGGCCCCGCAACGTCCGCTCGCTGCCGTTCCAGCCCCTGGAGACCCTGCCCTATTCCCTGTCGGCCGCCGACGTGCACGTGGTATCGGTCGGGTGCGGCACGGTCGGGCTTTCCCATCCCAGCAAGATCTACGGCGCGATGGCGGCGGGGCGGCCCATCCTGCTGCTCGGCCCCGACCCCTGCCACGCGACCGACATCATCGGCGAGCACGACATCGGCTGGCGCGTCGCCCACGGCGACGTGGACGCGGCCGTGGAGGTGCTGCGGGCGATCCGGCACAGCCCGCGCGAGCGGCTCGCGCGGATGGGCCGGACCGCGCGCGGGCTGGTCGAGCGCCACTACTCCCGCGAGGCGCTCCGCGGGCGCTTCTGCGACGAGGTGGAAGCGGTCCTCGAACGGCGGACATGAGGGTCCTGCACGTCACCGCCAGCATGTCGCCCGAGTGGGGCGGGCCGGTGACGGCGGTGGCGGGGCTGACCGCGGCCCTGGCGCGGCTCGGGGTGAACTGCGAGATCGTCACCACCGTGGGGCGCCGGGTCGGGAACGACCCGATCGAGGTGCCGGGAGTGCCGATGCACCGCTTCGGCACGAACCCGCCGGCGCGCCTTTGGACCGCCTGGTCGCGGGCGGCGGCCGGGTTCCTGGCGGACGAGGCCGGCCGCTTCGACCTCGTCCACGTGCACGAGCCCTGGCACCACCCCGGCTGCGCGGCCTTCCGCGCCGCCCGCCGGCATGGGGTGCCCTTCCTGCTGTCCGTGCACGGCGGGCTCGACCCGTTCGTGCTGCGGCGCTACCACGCGCTGCGCAAACGGCTGTTCCTGTGGGCGGTGCAGGACCGCATCCTGAAGTCCGCCGACGCGGTCCACGCGCTCACGGACGCCGAGCGCGAAGTCGTGCGGGCGCGCGGCCGTACGGCGCCCGTGTTCGTGGCCCCGAACGGGGTCTCCCCCGCCGGCGGCGCGGAGGGCGAGGCCGGGGCCGGGCCCGGGTCCGGCGCCACGGCGTTCCTGGCGCGCCATCCCCGATTGGCCGGCAAGCGCATCCTCCTGTTCCTCAGCCGGCTGCAAGAGAAGAAGAATCTCGAGGGGGTGGCGCGGGGCTTCATCGAGGTGGCGTCCGGGTTCCCCGACGCGGCGCTGCTGGTCGCGGGGCTGGACGAAGACGGAACCGCGCGGCGGGCGGCGGCGATCCTCGAACGGGCCGGGATAGCGGAGCGGGCCGTGTTCACCGGCCCCCTGACCGGCGCCGACAAGGCCGCCGCCTTCGCATGCGCCGACGCGTTCGTGCTGCCCTCGCACGCCGAGGGCTTCAGCAATGCGGTGCTCGAAGCGCTGGCGGCGGGCCTGCCCGTCGTCATCTCGCACGCGTGCCACTTCCCCGAGGTGGCGGAGCGCGAGGCGGGCTTCGTGGTCGAGGCGGACGACCACGCCGCGCTGGCCGGCGCCGTCGGCGCGCTGCTGGCGGACGACGGGCTGCGCGGGCGCATGGGACGGAACGCGCGCCGGCTGGTGCAGGAACGCTACGACTGGCCGACGGTGGCGGAGTCGTTCCTCGGCCTCTACCGCCGGCTGGCCTCTCACGCGGCCCCGCCCGCGAGCGGTACCCGACCCGAAGCCGGCCCCGGCCGCGCACGGCCGGACCCCGAGGCAATCCCGCAAGCCGCTCCGCGGCCGGTTGCGGCACGGCCCGCAAGCGCTCCCCGCGCGCCCGGCCTGCGCGTCCTGCACGTCACCGCCAGCATGTCGCCCGAGTGGGGCGGGCCGGTGACGGCGGTGGCGGGGCTGACCGAAGCGCTGGCGCAGCTGGGGGTCGCCTGCGAGATCCTCACCACCGTAGGGCGCCGGGTCGGGAGCGACCCGATCGAGGTGCCCGGAGTGCCGATGCACCGCTTCGCCACGGACCCGCCGGCGCGCCTTTGGACCGCCTGGTCGCGGGCGGCGGCCGGGTTCCTGGCGGGCGAGGCCGGCCGCTTCGACCTCATCCACGTGCACGAGCCCTGGCACCACCCGGGCTGCGCGGCCTTCCGCGCCGCCCGCCGGCATGGGGTGCCCTTCCTGCTGTCCGTGCACGGCGGGCTCGACCCGTTCGTCCTGCGACGCTACCACGCGCTGCGCAAACGGCTGTTCCTGTGGGCGGTGCAGGACCGCATCCTGAAGTCCGCCGACGCGGTCCACGCGCTCACGGACGCCGAGCGCGAAGCGGTGCGGGCGCGCGGCTGCGCGGCGCCCGTGTTCGTGGCCTCGAACGGGGTCTCCGCTCCCGGCATCGCGGAGGGCGCGGCCGGCGCCGAGGCGCTCCTGGCGCGGCACCCGCGGTTGGCCGGCAAGCGCATCCTCCTGTTCCTCGGGCGGCTGCAGGGGAAGAAGAATCTCGAAGGCGCGGCGCGGGGCTTCATCGAAGTGGCGTCCCGGTTCCCCGACGCCGCGCTGCTGGTCGCCGGGCCGGACGAGGACGGCTCGGGACGGCGGGCGGCGGCGATCCTCGCGGACGCCGGGATGGCGGAGCGGGCCGTCTTCGCCGGCCTCCTGACCGGCGCCGACAAGGCCGCCGCCTTCGCATGCGCCGAGGCGTTCGTGCTGCCCTCGCACTCCGAGGGGTTCAGCGTCGCGGTGCTCGAAGCGCTGGCGGCGGGCCTGCCCGTCGTCATCTCGCACGCGTGCCACTTTCCCGAAGTGGCGGAGCGGGACGCGGGGTTCGTGGTCGAGGCCGAGGACACCGCCGCCCTGGCCGGGGCCGTCTGCGCGTTGCTGGAGGACGAAGGGCTGCGCGCCCGCATGGGCCGGAATGCGCGCCGGCTGGCGCAGGAACGCCACGGCTGGCCGATGATCGCCGAGTCGTTCCTGGACCTCTACCGCCGGAACGTCAGGGCGGCGGCGGCGACCAGGACGGCGGCGGCGAGGAGGGACGGGAGCAGGTAGCTGCCGAGCCGGTCGTAGAGCACCCCGGCGAGGAACGGGCCGACGGTCTGGCCCGTGCCGAACGAGGCGGTCATGAGGGCGAGGCTGCGGCGCGGGTCTCCCGCGGACAGCCGGCGGGCGTCGATGAGGCCGAGCGCGGTGAGGCCCATGAAGGTCCCCCCGAGCAGCGCCGCCGCCGACAGCAGCAGCCGCACGTCCTCGCCGAGTACGCTGAGGACGACCCCCGCCGCCGCGAGCAGGGCGGCGGCGGAGAAGGCGCGGCCGTTGCCCCAGCGCCGTCCGGCCCAGGCCCACAGGGCGACCGACGGGATCGCGGCGAGGCCGACGCTGAACCAGACCGCGTGCTCCGCCGGGCGCAGGAGCGGGTCCGCCCGCACCATGTCCGAGACGAACGTGGCGGTGATGACGTAGCCGAAGCCGAAGAGGCCGTAGGCGGCGATCAACGAGCGCAGCCGGCGGCGGGCGGCGTCGACCGCCCCGGCGTCCCCTTCCCCCGCACCCGCACCCGAACCCGCACCCG
>CAZSPS010000409.1:0-12630 GCA_964608875.1 uncultured Ectothiorhodospiraceae bacterium | reverse complement strand
AGCTCCTCGCCCTGGCCGAGGTCGGCGGTGAAGGCCACCACCTCGCACCCGTACCGCTCCTGCAGCCATTTGAGGATGATGGAAGTGTCGAGCCCGCCCGAATAGGCGAGCACGATCTTGTCGATGCCGTCCTTCATACCGAGCCGCGCGCCTCGGGCTCTGGGGCGGCCCGGCGCCGCGGATCGTGGAACCGCCGCGGCCCGCTGTCAACATCGCCGTCCGTCGGCTGCCGGGGCGCCGCAAGGCCGCCGCCCGCGACTATACTCGCGCCCTGGCTTCCGCCGACCGGCGGGGGATTTCGATACGGCTGGGCGCCGACGGCTCCGACCGTCCACCGGCAGAGAGCGGCAATGGCCGAGCGGTACGACCTGTTGGTCGTGGGAGGCGGGATCAACGGCGCCGCCATCGCCCGCGACGCGGCCGGGCGCGGGCTTCGCGTCCTGCTCGCCGAGCGCGGCGACCTCGCCTGCGGCACGTCCTCGACCTCCACCCGGCTGGTGCACGGCGGACTGCGCTACCTGCAGCAGTACGAGTTCGCCCTGGTGCGGCACTCCTTGCGCGAGCGCGGCATCCTGCTCCGCGCCGCGCCGCATCTGGTGTGGCCGATGCGCTTCGTGATGCCGCTGTCCGAAGACTCCCCGCCGGCGCTGCCGGTGCGCATGGGCCTTTGGCTGTACGACCGGCTGGGCGGCCGCCGGGCCATGCCGGCATCGGGCGCCGTGGACCTTCGGAGCGACCCCTCCGGCGCCCCGCTGCGCCCGGGACTCGGGCGGGCGTTCGGCTACTGGGACTGCCGGACCAGCGATTCGCGGCTGGTCGTGCTGGCCGCCATGGACGCGGCGGAGCGGGGGGCGAAGATCCTGACCCGCGCCGAGCTTCTCGAGGGGACCCCCGGCGGCGGCCGTTGGCGGGTGCGCCTGCGCGTGGACGGCGCGGAGCGCGAGCTCGGCGTACGGGCCATCGTCAACGCCGCCGGCATCTGGGCGCCCGAGGTCATGGGCCGCCTCGGCCGCACCCCGGCCGGCCTGCGCTACGTCGCCGGCAGCCACGTCGTCCTGCGCCGCCTGTACGATCACGACTCCGCCTACCTCCTGCCGCAGCCGGACGGCCGCATCGTGTTCGCGATCCCCTTCGAGGGGGACTACACGCTGGTCGGCACGACCGAGCGCGAGCTTCCCGGCGCGCCCGCCGCCAATCCCGATCCGGAGCCGGACGAGGTCGAGTACCTTCTCGCCGCCATCGGCCGCTATTTCCGGGGGGGTGCGCCGGCCGGTCCGCCGGTGGCGGCTTGGTGCGGCGTGCGCGCGATCGCCGACACCGGAGGCGGCAGCGCCACCCGCGCCAGCCGCGGCCACCGGCTGCTGGGGTCTTCGCACGGCGCGCCGCTGTTGAGCGTGCTGGGCGGCAAGCTCACGACCCATCGCCATCTGGCGGAGGAGGCCGTCGGCGCCCTGGCCGGCGCGTTTCCCGGCATGGGACCGGCCTGGACCGAGGACGCCCGGCTGCCGGGCGGCGATCTGCCCGCCGGGGGCGTGGAGGCGCTGGCGCAGGCGGTGCGGCGGGAGCGTCCGGGCATCGATCCCGCGCTCGCCCGCAGGCTGGCGCTTGCGTACGGGTCGATGGCCCTCGACATTGCCGCCCGGGAGCCCGGCGAGCACTTCGGAGGCGGGCTGTACGAGAGCGAGGTGGAGCACATGGTGGCGCGGGAGTGGGCGCGGGAGGCGGACGACGTGCTCTGGCGGCGCTCGCTCGCGGGGCTCACACTCGACGCCGCCGCAAGGGAGCGGCTGGAGACGTGGCTCGGCAGGCGCCTTGCGGCGCGGGACGGGACGAGGACATGAAACACCATCTGCTGGCCCTGGACCAGGGCACGACATCGTCGCGGGCGCTGCTGTTCGACGCGGAACGGCGAGTGGTCGCCGTGGCGCAGCGGGAGTTCCCGCAGCATTTCCCGCACTCGGGCTGGGTGGAGCACGATCCGGAGGACCTCTGGAGCACCACCTTCGAGACCGCGCGCGAGGCCATGCGCCGGGCGGACGCCGAGGCTGCGGACGTGGCCGCCCTCGGCATCGCCAACCAGCGCGAGACGGTGGTGGTGTGGGAGCGCGACGGCGGCCGTCCCATCCACAACGCCATCGTCTGGCAGGACCGGCGCACTGCGGACGACTGCGACCGGCTGCGGGAGGAGGGACTGGAGGAGACCGTGCGGGAGACCACCGGCCTGCTACTGGACCCCTACTTCTCGGCGACCAAGATCGCCTGGATCCTCGACCGCGTGGAGGGCGCCCGCGAGCGGGCGCGGGCGGGCGAGCTGGCCTGCGGCACCGTCGACAGCTTCCTGCTGTGGCGGCTGACCGGCGGCCGCATGCATGCCACCGACGCCACCAACGCCTGCCGCACCATGCTCTACGACATCCGCAAGGGCCGCTGGTCGCCGGAGCTGCTGGAGCGGTTCGGGATACCGGAGCCGATGCTGCCCCGGGTGCTCGACAGCGCCGCCGACTACGGCTCCACCGAGCCGGGTCTGCTGGGCGGGGCCGTGGCGGTGCGCGGCATCGCCGGAGACCAGCACGCGGCCACGGTGGGCCAGGCCTGCTTCGAGGAGGGCATGGTCAAGGCCACGTTCGGCACCGGCTGCTTCGCCTTGCTCAACACGGGCGAGAGGCCCGTAGTGTCGGGCAACCGGCTGCTGACCACCATCGCCTACCAGCTGGACGGCAAGCCGTGCTATGCGCTGGAGGGGTCGGTGTTCGTGGCCGGCGCGGCGGTGCAGTGGCTGCGCGACGGACTCGGCATACTCGACACCGCCGCGCAGTCGGGCGAGCTGGCGGCGCAGGCGGATGCGGAGTCCCGGGTGTATCTGGTGCCCGCGTTCGTGGGGCTCGGGGCGCCCTGGTGGGACGCCGGCTGCCGCGGCGCCATCCACGGCCTGACCCGCGCCACGGGACGGGCGGAGTTGGCCAGGGCGGCTCTCGAAAGCGTGTGCTTCCAGCTTCGGGACCTGCTCGAGGCCATGCGCGAGGACCGGGGCGAGTCCGGCGGGTCCGTGCTGCGGGTCGACGGCGGCATGGTGGCTTCGGAGTGGATGATGCAGCGGCTGGCGGACCTGCTGGGCGCGCCGGTCGACCGTCCGAAGGTCACGGAGACGACGGCGCTGGGCGCCGCCTGCCTCGCCGGCATCGGCGCGGGCGTGCTGGCGGGCCCCGAAGAGGTGGCGGGGTCGTGGAGGCGGGACCGGCAGTACGCGCCGTCCATGGAGTCGCCGGAACGCGACCTCCTCGTCGCCGGCTGGAAGGATGCGGTACGGCGCACCTTGACCGAGGGCGCTTCCCGCGGATAGCGAAAGTCCCGCCCGCGTGCGGTCTAGCGGGCGTCGTGGAAGATGATGCCGAGGGCGTAGCGGCGCCCGGAGCGAAGGCGGCTCACGCCGTGGCGCAGGGCGGCGCGGTGGGATCCGCGCGCGCCCCGCACGGGGCGCTCGCGCACCGGGAAGACGACCCCGTCGCCGCGTTCGAGCGGCGCCACCTCGACCCGCGACTGGGCGCGCGGGCGCTGCTCGGCCAGTACGAACTCCCCGCCCGTGAAGTCCCGCCCCGGCGCGGACAGCAGGAAGGTGGCCTGCAGGGGGAAGACCTCATCGCCGTAGAGGTCCTGGTGCAGGCGGTTGTAGTCGCCCTCGCCGTAGCGGAGGAGGAGGGGGGTCGGGCGGGTCTGGCCGGCGCGGCGGCAGCGCGCGAGGTAGGCCGCATGGTCGCCGGGCCAGGGCGGGCGGGGGGCCGCCGCTCCCGGCCTCGCCCCCAGGACGCCGCGCCAGCGGTTGGCGACGGCCGCGAGCGGCGGGTAGAGGGCGGCGCGGAGCGCGGCCACCGGCTCGGGCAGCGGGTAGGCGAAGTACTGGTACTCCCCGCGCCCGAAGTGGTGGCGGTCCATCACCACCCGCTTGCGGAACGCCTCGCCGTGCGCGTAGAGCGCCGTGAGCGAGCGGCATTCGCGCGCGCGCAGCACCGAGCGCAGGAGCGCGTAGCCGTGCGCGTCGAGGTCCGCGGCCAGCGCCCGCCAGTCGAGCGCCGCGAGCCGCGCCGCGATGCCGGCGCCGGCCGTCAACGCGCCGCCTCGCGTTCGAGCAGGGCGCGCTTTCGCTCCACCCCCCAGCGGTAGCCGGAGAGCGAGCCGTCGTTGCGCACGATGCGGTGGCAGGGGATCGCGACCGCGACCGGGTTCGCCGCGCAGGCGCCCGCGACCGCCCGCGCGCTCCCCGGCGCGCCGATGCGCTCGGCGATCTGCCGGTAGCTCGCGGTCGAGCCGGACGGCACGGCCCGCAGCGCCTGCCACACCCGCTGCTGGAACGCGGTCCCGCGCACGTCGAGCGGCAGGTCGAGGCCGAGCGCCGGGCGCTCGACCAGGCCCACCGCGCGGGCGACCAGCCGCTCGAACTCCGCGTCCCCGCCGACGAGGCGCGCGTGCGGGAAGCGGTCCTCGAGCTCGTGCACCAGGGCGTCCGGGTCGTCCCCGAGCAGCAGCGCGCACACGCCGCGGGCGGTGGCGGCCACCAGCACCGAGCCGAGCGAGCACGCCCCGGCGGCGAACCGGATCGTCTCCGCCGCGCCGCCGCCGCGAAAGGCGGAGGGGGTCATGCCGAGGACCTCCGGCGACGCGGCGTAGAAGCGGCCGGTGGACTGGAAGCCGGCGTCGTAGATCGCCTCCGTCACCGTGCCGCCTCCCTCGTTGAGCGCGTCCCGGACTCGCCGCGCGCGGTGCGCGGCGGCGTACGCCTTCGGGGTGATCCCGGTGGCGGCCTTGAACACGCGATGGAAGTGGAACCGGCTCAGCCCGGCGGCGGCGGCCAGGGCGTCGAGGCCCGGCGGCTCTTCGGCGGAATCGATGGCGGACTCGACGAGCCGGCACGCCTTCGCCACCGCGCCGGCGTGACGCTCGGCGAGCGGCGGCAGGTCCGGCCGGCACCGTGCGCACGGCCGGAAGCCGGCGCGCTCGGCTTCGGCGCGCGTGCGGTGGAAGCGCACGTTCTCGCGCCGCGGACGCCGCGCCGGACAGCCGGGGCGGCAATAGACGCCGGTGGTCGCGACGGAGTAGAAGAACGCGCCGGCCGCGTCGCGGTCGCGCCCGGCGACGGCCGCCCAGCGCTCGTCGTCGTTCGTGAACCGCCGCCCCGGCGTCGCCGCGGCGCGGGCTTCGGTCGTCGTCATCGTCTGCATCGTGGTCACGGTCCCGTCCTCCCGTTCGGCTCCGGCGGCGCGCCCGCCCTCCGCAGGGCGCCGGGCCGCAGTCTGCCCCCCGCCGGCGCCTCCGCACACTCCGTTCCTTGCCGCCGAATCGCGAAACTGCCGCCTGCCCCGCTCCGCGCCGTTCCCGGCCGGCCGCCGCCGCGCCCGCTGCCGCCACTGCCGCAGCGCAGCCGCCGCCTCCCGATCATAATCTTCCGGGCGCGCCGAAGCCGGGAGCGGGGATCGGGGAAGGGCGAGGTAAGGCACAATAGCGCGAGCGCGCCCGATCTCCGATGCGAGAAGCCCGATGACCGACTTCACCGCCGCCGACCTCCAGCTGCTGGCCACCTGGGACACGCCGACCATCTGCAACGCCCTCGAGGTGGTGGCGCCGCACCGCCGCGCCACCGGCTTCACCGCCCGGCCGATGGTGTGCCTGGACCCCACGCTGAAGCCCATCGTGGGCCGCGCGCGCACCGCCGCCATCCGGGCCATGGCGCCGCCCGCAGGCACGGACGCGGAGGTGCGCGCGACCCGGGTCGCCTACTACGAGTACGTCGCGGA
Source organism: uncultured Ectothiorhodospiraceae bacterium (assembly GCA_964608875.1). Lineage (GTDB taxonomy): Bacteria > Pseudomonadota > Gammaproteobacteria > HK1 > HK1 > JAJDXW01. The sequence continues at coordinate 6,844 of CAZSPS010000409.1, read as the reverse complement.
CGGCGGCGGCGGCGAGGCGGACGGCGGCCCCACGGTGACCGTGATCGAGGACCTCGACCCCGAGCCCGGCTTCGGCGCGTTCTGGGGCGAGGTCAACACCGCCGTGCACTTCGGTCTCGGTTCGCTCGGGGCGGTCACGAACGGCTCCATGCGCGACCTCGGCGATGCGGCCCCCGGCTTCCAGCTGCTCGCCGGCATGGTGGGGCCGAGCCACGCCCACGTCCACGTCGTGGAGTTCGGCCGCCCGGTCAACGTGTTCGGGATGGCCGTGCAGCACGGCGACGTCATCCACGCGGACCGCCACGGGGCGGTGGTGGTGCCGCCCGAGGCGGTGCGCGAGCTCCCGGCGGCGGTGGACCTCCTCACCCGGCGCGAGGCGGTCATCCTCGAGTGCGCGCGCGGCCCGGACTTCGACATCGCCCGGCTGCGTGCGGCCATGGCCGACGCCGCGGACATCCATTGAGACCGGAGCGACCATCCATGGATAGCGTCTTCATCTACTGGGACAACTCCAACGTCTTCCATGAAGCCCAGCGGTTGGCGGAAGAACGCAACGGAACGCCCGGGGCCCGGTACCTCGTCCGCGTCCACTTCGATGCGCTGATGAGGCTCGCCCATGCCGACCGCCCGGTCGAGAAGGCGGTCGCGGCCGGATCGGTGCCGCCGCCCATGCGCCAGCTCTGGAACCGCCTGGAAGCGAGCGGCGTGCAGGTCCGTCTCTTCGAGCGCGGGGGGGTCGGGGGGACCGAGCAGGACATGCCCGATTACTACCTCCAGAAGCGCATGATGGAGGACGGCTTCGATTACCTCGACGACCCCGGCATCGTCGTGCTGCTCACGGGCGACGGCGCGGGCTACCTCGACGGCGCGGGATTCCATGCCGCCCTGGAGCGGCTGCACAAGCGGGGATGGCGCATCGAGATCCTGTCGTGGGCCAATTCCTGCAACCAGCGCATGCGCAGGTGGGCGGAGGAGAACGGCGTCTTCGTGGCGCTCGACGACTTCTACGAGTCCATCACCTTCCTCGAGCCCTCGAGCCCCGGTCACGAGTTCGCGCCGGCCCGCGCTTCTCTACCGCTCGACCTCTCGCGCCGTCCCAGAGTCTGACCCTCTGGCCCGCTCTTCCGGGGACGCGGGGATGGAATCGGTCGACTGCGCCGTCATCGGGGCCGGAGCGGTCGGGCTCGCCGTGGCCCGGCGCCTCGCCATGGCGGGCCGCGAGGTCGTGGTGCTGGAGGCCGAGGGGATCGTCGGCAGCCACACCAGCTCGCGCAACAGCGAGGTCATCCACGCCGGCATCTACTACCCCGAGGGGTCGCTGAAGGCGCGGGTGTGCGTTCAGGGGCGGCGCGCGCTCTACGCCTACTGCGAGGAGCACGGCGTTCCCCATGCGAACGTCGGCAAGCTCATCGTGGCGACGGAGGAGAGCGAGACGCCGCGCCTGCGCGCCCTCATGGCCAAGGCGGCGGCGAACGGGGTGGACGACCTGCGCTACCTCGGCCCCTGCGCGGTCGAGCGCCTGGAGCCGTCGGTGCGGGCGGTGGCGGGGGTGCTCTCCCCCTCCACCGGGATCGTCGACAGCCACCGCCTGATGTTGGCGTTCGAGGGCGACGCCGAGGACGCGGGCGCGGCCATCGCCTTCCACAGCCCGGTGGTGCGGGGCGAGGCCGGCGGCGCCGGGCGCATCGTGCTCCACGTCGGCGGCGAGGCGCCGCTCGCCCTCGCCTGCCGCACGGTGGTGAACTGCGCGGGGCTCTTCGCCCAGGACGTGGCGCGCTCGATCGCGGGTGTGCCCGCGCACACCGTCCCGCCCCGCCATTACGCGAAGGGCAACTACTACGCGATGACCGGGCCGCAGCCGTTCTCGCACCTCGTCTATCCGATGCCGGGCGAGTCCGTGCTCGGGGTGCACGTGACCATCGACCTCGCGGGGCGCTGCCGGTTCGGCCCCGACATCGAGTGGATCGAGGCGATCGACTACTCGGTGGACCCGGCGCGCGCCGAGCGCTTCTACGCCGCGGTGCGGACCTACTATCCGGAGCTGCGCGACGGCAGCCTCCAGCCCGACTATTGCGGCATCCGGCCGAAGCTGCACGGGCCGGGCGAGCCGCAGCCCGACTTCATGGTGCAGGGGCCGGAGGCGCACGGAGTGGCGGGTCTGGTGAACCTGTACGGGATCGAGTCGCCGGGCCTCACCGCTTCGCTCGCGCTCGCGGACGAGGTCGCGCGCCGGGTGGGCAACGCCTGAGCGGAGCGGCGGAGAGCGGGCGGGCGGGGGTGGTACCATCACGCGCCTTCGCCCCGCAGCAATCGAGGAGCCTTCCCCCCATGTCCGCCGAGCCCGATTCCGTCAAGATGGAGGTGCGCGACGGCATCGCCGTCGTCACCATCGACAACCCTCCCGTCAACGCACTCAGCCGGCACGTGCGCCAGGGACTGTGCGACGCGATGCGCGCGGTGGAGGGCGACCCGGCGGTGAGCGCCGTGGTGCTCGCCTGTACCGGGCGCACGTTCATCGCGGGCGCGGACATCACCGAGTTCGGCAAGCCGCTCGAGCCCCCCGACTTCCTGCAGACGATCGACGCCCTCGACTTCTCGTCCAAGCCGGTGGTGGCCGCGATCCACGGCACGGCGCTCGGGGGCGGGCTCGAGACCGCGCTCGCCTGCCACTTCCGGGTGGCGGTGGAGTCGGCCCGCCTCGGCCTCCCCGAGGTGAAGCTCGGCCTCATCCCGGGCGCGGGCGGCACCCAGCGCCTGCCGCGGGTGACGGGGCCGGAGAAGGCGCTCGAGATGATCGTGGGCGGCAACCCCATCGGCGCCCGCGAAGCCCTCGCCCTGGGGCTGGTGGACGAGATCGTGGAGGGCGGCCTCACCGAGGGGGCCGTCGGGTTCGCGCGCCGGGTGGTGGCCGAGGGGCGCCCCGCCCCCCGCATCCGCGACCGCGACGACCGGGTGGCCCCCGCACGCGGCGATGCCGCCCCGTTCGACGCGTTCCGCAACAAGCACGCGCGCCGGTTGCGCGGCTTCGAGGCGCCCGAGGCGTGCATCCGGGCGGTCGAGGCGGCGGTCGAGTTGCCGTTCGACGAGGGGATGGCGCGCGAGCAGGAGCTGTTCAAGGGGCTGATGGGGACCTCCCAGGCCCGCGCCCAGCAGTACTTCTTCTTCTCCGAGCGCGAGGCCGCCAAGATCCCCGGCATCTCCCGCGACACCCGTACCGTGGACGTCGGCCGGGCGGTGGTGGTCGGGGGCGGCACCATGGGGGGCGGCATCTCGATGTGCTTCGCCAACGCCGGCATCCCCGTATCGATGGTGGAGACGAGCGCCGAGGCGCTCGAGCGCGGGCTCGCCACCATCCGCAAGAACTACGAGAGCACCGCGGCGCGCGGCGGCTTCACCCGCGAGCAGGTGGAGCAGCGCTTGGGGCTCATCGAGGGGACGCTGGACCTCGAGGCGGCGGCGGGCGCGGCGGACGTGGCGGTCGAGGCGGTGTTCGAGGAGATGGCGGTCAAGCAGGAGACGTTCGCCCGGCTGGACGCCGCCGCCCCCGCGCACGCGCTGCTCGCGACCAATACGAGCGCGCTCGACGTGAACGTCATCGCCGCCTCGACGAGCCGCCCGGAGAGCGTGGTCGGCACCCACTTCTTCAGTCCCGCCAACGTCATGCGGCTGGTGGAGGTGGTGCGGGGCGAGAAGAGCTCGAACGAGGCCGTGGCCAGCGCCATGGCGCTCGCCCGGCGGCTCGGCAAGGTGCCGGTGCCGGTCGGGGTGTGCCACGGGTTCGTCGGCAACCGCATGCTGTTCGCCCGCCAGCGCGAGGCGTTGCAGCTGGCGCTCGAAGGGGCCGCGCCCGCGGAGGTGGATGTGGTGCTGTACGACTTCGGGCTCCCCATGGGTCCGTTCGCGATGGCCGACCTGGCGGGGCTGGACCTCGGCTGGAACCCCGAGGCCTCGACCGGCTCCACCGTGCGCGAGCGGCTGTGCGAGGCGGGCCGGCGCGGGCAGAAGACGGGGGCGGGCTACTACGACTACGAGCCCGGCAACCGCACCCCGAAGCCCTCGCCGGTGGTCGAGGGCATCCTGCGGGAGTTCGCCGAAGAGCACCAGGTCCGGCGGCGCACCGATATCGGGCGCGAGGAGATCCTGGCGCGCCTCGTCTACCCGATGATCAACGAGGGGGCGAAGATCCTGGAGGAGAAGATCGCGCTGCGCGCGAGCGACATCGACGTGGTGTGGGTGTACGGCTACGGATGGCCGGTGTACCGGGGCGGCCCCATGTTCTACGCCGACGAGGTCGGGCTCGGCCGGATCGTGTCGGAGATGAAGGCGTTCGAGGCCGAACGCGGCGAGGAGTGGCGGCCGGCGGCGCTGCTCGAACGGCTGGCGGGCGAAGGCGGGCGGTTCGGCGCGGGCGGCTGAACCCGGCGCGGGCGGCAAGGGACGATGGACCTCGGGATCGCAGGGCGGCGCGCGCTCGTCACCGGCGCATCGAAGGGCATCGGCTACGCGGCGGCCGAGAGCCTCGCCCGCGAGGGCTGCCACGTGCACTTGGCCGCACGCACCGAGGCGGATCTCGAGGCGGCGCGCGACCGGCTCCGCGGCCGGTGGAACGTCGAGGCCGTCGTCCACCCCGTGGACCTTTCCGTCGGGGACGAGGCCCGGCGTCTCGTCGAGACGTGCCGCGACATCGACATCCTGGTCAACAACGCGGGCGCGATCCCGGGCGGCGACCTCCACACGGTCGGCGAGGAGGCGTGGCGCGCGGCGTGGGATCTCAAGGTCTTCGGCTACGTCAACACTTGCCGCGCGGCCTACGCGAACATGAAGGCGCGCGGCCGGGGGGTCATCGTCAACGTCATCGGAGCGGCGGGGGAACGGCCGGTGGCGGGCTACATCGCGGGCTCGGCCGGGAACGCGGGCCTGATGGCGTTCACCCGCGCGCTCGGGGCCGGGAGTACGGCGGACGGCATCCGGGTGGTGGGGATCAACCCCGGGCCGATCGAGACGGAGCGGCTGGTGAACCTCGCGCGCGCCATGGCCGAGCGCGACCTCGGCGACCCCGAGCGCTGGCGCGAGTCGCTCGACCCGGACTTCCCGCCGGGGCGGCCCGAGCACGTCGGCGACCTGGTGGCGTTCCTCGCGTCCGACCTGTCGGCCAATACCACGGGCACCGTCTTCACCGTCGACGGCGGCGCCTCGAGCCGGGCCCGGCTCTGATGACGATCCGCAAGGTGGCCCGGCTCGGGCACCCGGTGCTGCGCGCCCCGTGCCGCGAGCTCGGGGAGGACGAGATCCGCTCGGCGGAGGTCCGGCGCCTGGTCGAGGACATGCGCGAGACCATGCACGAGTACTCCGGCCTCGGGCTCGCCGCCCCCCAGGTGCACGAGTCCGTGCGGCTCGCGGTCGTCGATCTCGACCTCGAGGGTGCGGACCTCGGCCGCGACCTCGACACCGGCCCCGGTCCCGGTCCCGCCTTCGTCCCCGAACCCGGCTCCGGCCGGGACGGGGGGCGGATCTCGTTCACCCTGCTCAACCCGCGGCTCACGGTGCTCGACCCCGAGCTCGAGGGCCATTGGGAGGGCTGCCTCTCGGTGCCGGGGATGCGCGGGTACGTCGAGCGCCCGCGCCGGGTGCGGGTGGACTACCGGGACGAGACGGGGGCGCGCGCGCAGGTCACCGCCCGCGGGTTCCTCGCCACCGTGTTCCAGCACGAGCTGGACCACCTCGACGGGGTGCTCTACGTCGACCGCCTCGCCGACCCCCGGCTGTTCTCGTTCGACGAGGAGTTCGGCCGCTACCATGCGGGCTAGAGGCCCGGCGGCGCGCCGGTCGGCGGGGCGGACGGGCCATGCCATGTAACAGGCCGCATCAGGGGCCGTGAGGAGAGGAGGGTAAGCAGCCGTGGAAACTCGCGCAGCAGTGGCGCACGGGGCAGGCGCCCCGCTCTCGCTGGAGACGCTGGAGCTCGACGGTCCGAGGGCCGGCGAGGTCATGGTGGAGGTGCGCGCGACCGGGGTCTGCCACACCGACGAGTTCACCCTGTCGGGCGCGGACCCGGAGGGCATCTTCCCCGCCGTGCTCGGCCACGAGGGCGCGGGGGTGGTGGTGGAGGTCGGCCCCGGGGTGAAGAGCGTGGCGCCGGGCGACCACGTGATCCCGCTCTACACGCCGGAGTGCCGGGAGTGCGAGTACTGCACCAGCGGCAAGACGAATCTCTGCCAGGCGATCCGGGTCACGCAGGGCCAGGGGCTGATGCCCGACGGCACCAGCCGCTTCCGGCTCGGCAAGGAGGCCGTCTACCACTACATGGGCACGTCCACGTTCTCGAACTACACCGTGCTGCCCGAGATCGCGGTCGCCCGCATCCGCGAGGACGCGCCGTTCGACAAGGTCTGCTACATCGGCTGCGGAGTCACCACCGGCCTCGGGGCGGTCATCAACACGGCGAAGGTGGAGCCCGGCTCCAACGTGGTGGTGTTCGGGCTCGGCGGGATCGGGCTCAACGTCATCCAGGGGGCGCGGCTCGTCGGCGCGGACATGATCGTGGGGGTGGACGTGAACCCCGGGAAGGAAGCCATCGGGCGCAAGTTCGGGATGACGCACTTCGTCAACCCCCGCGAAGTGGGGGGTGCGGAGGACGGCGGCGGCAGCGGCGACCTGGTGGCGGCCCTGGTGGACCTCACCGGGGGCGGGGCCGACTACTCGTTCGAGTGCATCGGCAACGTGGACGCGATGCGCCAGGCGCTCGAGTGCTGCCACAAGGGATGGGGCGAGAGCGTCATCATCGGCGTGGCGGGGGCGGGGCAGGAGATCGCGACCCGTCCGTTCCAGCTGGTGACGGGGCGGG
>CAZSPS010000408.1:0-3960 GCA_964608875.1 uncultured Ectothiorhodospiraceae bacterium | reverse complement strand
GGGGCCGGGGGAGGGCGCGCGCCGGCGCGCGCCCTCCCCCGGCCCCGCACCTCCACGCTGCGCAGCGGGGTCAGCCGCTCGCCGCGGTCCATGCCCATGCGCGGCACCGCCCGCATCAGGGCCTTGAGGTAGGGGTGGCGGGGGTCGCCGAACAGGTCCTCGAGCGGGCCGCGCTCCATCAGCCGCCCGTGGTACACCACCGCCACCTCGTCCGCGAGGCTCGCCACCACCCCGAGGTCGTGGGTGATGAGGAGCAGCGCCATCCCGAGCTCGCGCTGGAGGTCGCGCATGAGCGCCAAGGTGCGCGCCTGCACGATGACGTCGAGCGCGGTGGTCGGTTCGTCCGCGACCAGCAGGGCGGGCCGGCACACCAGCGCCATCGCGATCATCGCCCGCTGCCGGAGCCCCCCCGAGAGCTGGAACGGGTAGGCGTCGAGGGCCGCCGCCGGGTCCGGGAAGCGAACCAGGCCCAGCATCTCGCGCACCAGCTCGCGCGCTTCCGGGGCCGTGCATTCGCGGTGCAGGCGCAGCGCCTCCCCGATCTGGTCGCCCACGGTGTGCAACGGCGAGAGCGAGGTCATCGGCTCCTGGAAGACGATGGAGATGCGCCCGCCCCGGATCGCCCGGTACGCCTTCGAGTCCGGATCGAGGCGGGCGAGATCGACGGCCGGGGCGCCGCCCAGCTCGGGGTCGGCGAAGCGCATCTCGCCCCCGGTGATGCAGGCGCTGCGGGGCAGGATGCCGAGCACCGCCTGCGCGATCACCGACTTACCCGAGCCCGACTCGCCGACGAGGGCCACGGCGCCGCCGGGCGGGACGTCGAACGACACCCCGGACACGGCCCGCACCGTCCCCTGCTCGCGCAGCCGGAACTCCACGTGCAGGTCGCGGATGGAGAGGAGCGGGGCCGGCGGCTCAACCATCGCCGGGGGTCCGCGCGGAGGGGCCGCCGGAAGGTGCGCCGGAACCGGCGCCGCCGCCGGGGCCGGAATCGGGGCCGGAGCCGGGATCGCCGCCTGAGACGGGATCGGGATCGGCGGCGATGTCCACGACCGGCGCGCCCGCGGCTTCGAAGTTGGCGCGGGTCGCGGGGTCGAGGGGCAGGTTCGCCGCCGCGGCCGCCTCCGCCACCCGGCGCAGCACGTCGTCGAAGCCGTCGAGCCGGGAGTCGATGCGCGCCCGCCGACCGCCGCCCGCCGCGAGCACCAGCTCGAGCCACCCGCCGCCGCTTCGCCGGTCGCGCTCGCGCTCCCGGCGCACCCGGAAGTAGCGGAGCTTGACCCGGGTGAGGCCGGCCCATGGGAGCCGCCGCCGCCCGACCTCGATGGCATCGCCGCCCACCCGCACCGCCGTACGTCCCCGCATCGCCGTCGACACTCCGAACATCGCAAACAGCGCCGCGCCCGCGGCCAGCACCGCCCCGAACCACGGGGGCACGGGGAACGATACCAGCGGAACGACGGTGAAGACGAGACCGGCGAGCGAGCGCAGCCCGTCCGGCACGAGGCTCGCCGCCGGATAGCGGTACGTGCGCACCGCGTCGGGGGCCGGATTCACGGCCGCCGCCTCCGGGCGCCGGCGGCGCACCCGGCCGCGGCGGGCGCGGGCGCCGCCAAGCCCCCGAGCGCGGCGCGCGGGCGGACCCATCGCACCCCCGGGGTCTCGGCGGTCCACGCGAGCAGCTCGTCGAGGAAGCGCCAGGCGGGCGCGTCGTGCGCCAGGTGATGGGTGAGGAGCCCGGCGGGGCGCGCGTCCCCCGCTCGCCGCCGCTCCGCGAGCGCGTCCGCCAGCGCCCCGAGGGCGGCGTCGGCGCCGACGAAGCGCCGTCCGCCCCGCCAGCCGCCGATGTCGACGTGGGTGTCGAGGCGCGGCAGGGGCGCCTCGGGCCGGCCGCGGTAGCCGGACACCGCCGCGTAGCCCGCGGCCGGGAGCGCGGCGGCGGCGCGGCCCATGCGGTTCCAGGGCGGCACGAATACCGGCAGCGCGCGCGCCGCACGCAGCCTCGAGGCGCTCGCGCCCCGCCCGCAGCTCCTCCTCCCCTCCGGCCCGCGCGTCGGGATATTCCGAGGACCGCTCCCCCGCCGGAGCGTGGTTCGCGTGCGCGTAGCCGTGCACCAGCACGTCGACCGCCTCGGGCAGCGCGTGCGCCAGCGCCGGCTCGGCCTTGGCCGGGATCACGGCGAGCCCGAGCGGACACCCCGGCCGCAGGGAGAGGAGCCGGTCGAGGGCGGGCGAAGGCCGCACGGCGTCGTCGTCCCGCCACCACAGCACGGCCTCCCGCGACACAGCGCGCCAGGCGTCCACCTCGCGCGCGAGGCGCTCCCATCCGTCGCCGCTGCCGCCGGCATCCGCGCTCATGCCGGCAGCCCGCCCGCTTCCACCCGCGGCGCCGGCGCGAGCTCGACGTTCGGCTCGGCCAGCCGCGGCTCGCCCGCGGGCGAGACCTCGAACCGGTGCGCCCGCTCCCAGCGCAGGCGCACCGGGGCGCGGTCCTTCATGTCCCAGCCGAGGGCGAGGGCGACGAGGGCCCGCGCCACCCCCTTGTGCGAGACCACCGCCACCGGCGCCCCAGCCGCGCCGATCTCCGCGAGCCAGGGCCGAAGCCGCGCCTGCACCCGGCGCGGGCTGTCCCCGGCCGGAGTCTCGAAGTCGAGTCCGCGGGCCTCGTTGCGCCGCATGGCCTCGCCCAGCTGCTCGCGCAGCTCGGCCAGGCTGCGGCCTTGCCACTCGCCCCAGTCCATCTCCGCCACGCGCGGCTCGACTGCGGCCCCGGCCGCCCCGAGCGCGCGCGCGGTCTGGCGGGCGCGCACGAGTGGGCTCGACACCCACCGGCAGTCGCGGAACCGGGCCGGCAGCCGCCGTCCGGCGAGAGCGGCGAGCGCACGCGCGGGCAGGAGGAGGTTGCGGCGGCCCTGGATGCGCCCCGCCTCGTTCCACGCCGTCGGCCCGTGCCGGATGAAGACCAGATCGATCACGCCGGCTCCGTGCGAGGGCGGGGGCGGGGCGCGCCGGCGGACTCCGCCCGGCGCGCGAGCACCCCCGCGACGAGGGCGCCGATGCGCTCCGCCGCAGCCTCGAAGCCGTGCTCGCGGGCCACCCGCGCGCGCGCCGCGGCGCCCATGCGCCGCCGCAGGGAAGGGCTGTCGAGCAGGCGGCCCACCGCGTGCGTGAACGCGTCCGCGTCCCCCTCGGGCGCCAGCACCCCGGTCTCGCCGTCGCGCACGAGGTCCGGCACCCCCCGCGTGCGGGACGCGACCACGGGCAGGCCGTGCCCCTGCGCCTCCAGCATCGCCATGCCGAGCGGCTCGCCGAGCGCCGGCCACACGAAGAGGTCCGAGGCGGCGTAGAGGCCGGCGAGCGCGCACCCCTCGACACGGCCCGCGAACACCGTCCGTCCGCGCGGCAGGGCCGCGAACGCCGCTTCGACGGCGGGCCGGGCGGGGCCGTCGCCCGCCAGCACCAGGCGCCACGGGCGCCCGGCGAGGCGGGCGAGGGCGGCGGCCAGCAGCTCGAACGAAGCGAGCTTGCGCCCGCCGCGCATCATGGCCGCGCAGAGCAACCAGGGCTCGCCAGCGGGCAGGCCCCAGCGGGCGGCCGGCGCCGCCCGCTCGCCGGCGGCCCCGCTCCCGGACGGCGGCCGGCGGCCGGCGGCGGGCGGCGGCGCCGCCGCCGCCGCGCCGGGTCCCAGGAAGGGCGCGAGCAACTCGATGCGGGACGGGTCCGGCACCGCCATCCGCACCCCCGGCAGGTCGTCGCGGTTGAGGGCGAGGACCGCATCCGCGCGCCGCAGCGCCGCCGCCGCCGCCGCGTGCCCCTCCCGGAAGGGGCCGGCCGCCTGCTTCGGGGCGTGCGAAGCCTCCGCCACCACGTAGGGGATGCCGAGCTCCTCGCACACCGGCGGCCCGAGCCAGTCCGGGGCCTTGTGGTAGAGGTGGTAGGTGAACCACAGCACGGGGCGGC
>CAZSPS010000407.1:0-3477 GCA_964608875.1 uncultured Ectothiorhodospiraceae bacterium | reverse complement strand
ACCCGGCCCCGAACGTCGCCCGGAAGGCGGCGACGAAGCCCGAGTGGTCCGTATTGAAGCCGCGCGCCCGCGCCCCGCCCCCGTCCGCGCCCGGCTCGAACCGCACCAGGTTCACCGCCCCCATCGCCCGCACCAGCGGGTCCTCGACCTCCACCCGCGCCGCGGCCCGCTCCTTGTAGGGGTAGGTGACGTTGACGCCGCGGTAGCCGCCGGCCGCGCAACGCTCGAACAGCTCATCGAAGCCGGCTCCGGCCTCGGCCGGCACGAGCAGGTCGTAGGCGACCTCGAGGCCCCGCATCGCGCCCGCGAGGGCGTACAGGCGCGGCGCGCGCGAAGCGGCGATGTGGTCGCCGATGAGTCCGAGCCGGGCCTTCTCCGCCATCGCGCGCACGCCCCCCGCCGCCGCTTCAGGCGGCGAGGCGGCGGGACGGGGGCACGATGTGCCGCTCGGGCGGCAGGCGCAGCGTCGTGCGCTTCAGCCAGCGGTGGGCGGCGGGGTCGATCTCGTCGCGCCGGTGCATGAGGAAGCCGTTGTCCCACATCACGACGTCCCCCACCCGCCACTCGTGGGCGTACACGAACTCGGGCCGGGTCGCGTGGCGGCGGAGCGCCTCGAGCAGCGCCGCGCTCTCGTCCGCCGGCCAGCCCTCGACCCCGGCCGCGGTGGTGGGATCGAGGTAGAGCGCCTTGCGCCCCGTCACCGGGTGGACGTTCACCAGGGGGTGCGCCACGGGGGGCGTCTTGCGGCGGAGCTCGTCCGGCATCGGCGCCTCGTCGTCGTAGGTGGACTGGCGCCGCAGGTAGTCGTACACCACGTGCAGCCCCTCCACCCGGCGCCGCTCGGCGGCCGGCAGCGCCTCCCACGCGAGCGCGAGGTTCGCCCAGTAGGTGCGCCCGCCGGCGGGCGGCTGCTCCACCATGTAGAGCATGCTGCCGGTGGCGGGGTCGGCGACGTAGCTCTGGTCGGTGTGCCAGTCGAGCTCGCCCGAGCCGAGTCCGCCGATGGACTCGCCCCGCGCGCCCCGCAGGTTCGAGATGTGGATCACCTCCGGGCGCACCGCCGACTGCCAGTCCGTGCGCACGATGACCTCCGGCTCGCCGAAGTGCCGGCCGAACGCCACCAGCTCCTCCTCGGACAGGGCTTGGCGGCGGAGCACGAGCACGCCGTGCCGGGTCCAGGCCTCTCGGAGCGCATCGGCGTCGGCGGCGGACAGCCCGCGCCACGGGTCGAGCCCCGTCACCTCGTGGGCGAAGCTGTCGTCGATGGGCAGGATCTCCAGCCCCGGCCCGGAGGCCGGACCGCCGGGCTGCACGCGCGGGGCCGCCGTCCGGTCCGCTCCCTCCGCCCGGGACGGACGCCGCCGCCCGGCGCCTGCCCGGGCGGGCGCCGGCGCATCGGCGCGCGGAAAGCCGGGCGCGAAGCCGTGCAGCCGCTCCAGCTGCGAGCGCAGCTCGCGCCCCACGGCCGCCGGCAGGGCCTGGAACGGAGGGCGCACCGCCTCCCACTGCGGATCGCCCCGGTAGCCCGCGACGAGGTGCTTCAACGCCGGGATCATCGGCCGCGACTGGATGCACTTGCGCATCGCGGCGATCCCGGCCTGCAGCGCCTCGGCCTCGAACGCGTCCCAGACCGCACGGATGCGGCGTGCGTTGACGTTGCCGGTGGCGGTGATGCACCCGCCCCCGCCGTGGCGGAGGTTGTCGAGCAGGAACGTCTCGGAGCCGGACAGCACCCGGAACCCCGGATACGCGGCCAGCAGCGCCTCGGTGTACGACCACTCGCCGGAGCTGTCCTTGAGGCCGACGACGACCCCCGGGAACGCCTCGACGAGGCGTCCGACCAGCTCCACCGCGAACCCGACCGCGGCCTGGGGGGGGATGTGGTAGAGGTACACCCGCAGCCGGTCGTCGCCCACCCGCTCGACCACCTCCCGGAAGTGCTCGAACACCCCGTCGTCGCTCGGCCCCTTGAAGTAGAACGGGGGCAGGACCATGACCCCGCCGCACCCGGTCTCGACGGCGTGGCGGCAGAGCTCCACCGTATCGGGGATGGAGCAAAGCCCGGTTCCGGGCATGAGCAGCGCCGGGTCGATCCCGCCTTCGAGCAGCGCGTCGAGCAGCCGGCGCCGCTCCCGGAGTCCGAGCGACAGCGCCTCGCCCGTGGTGCCGAAGGGGGCGAGGCCGGTGCAGCCGTCCTCGAGCAGCCAGGCCGCGTGCTCCACGAAGCGGGCCGGGTCCGGCTCGAGGTCCGCATCGAAGGGGGTGAGCACCGGCGCGATGACGCCGGAGAAGAGCTGGTCGCCGCCCATGTCCGTCTCCTGTATGGCGCGCCGGGGCGTCGGCGCGACGCGCGCCGGCTGGGAGCGCCCCGGGGAGTCAGGGCACTGTAGCGCCGGGCGCCGGCCGCGTCGAGGGGCGGCGGCACGGCATCGAACGGGGAGCCGGGATCGGCGGCCCGGCGTCTAGGGTAGAATCGCCGCGCCGCTCCGCACACCCCCGCTTGGAGGAGAGGATCCAATGGCCGCAGCGAAAACGAGAACCCACAACCGCAGCAGAGCCGGGGCGTACCCCCCCCCCCCGAAAAAACCGTGGCAACTGCCCCGGCTCAAACGGCTGTCCGGATCGCGCGATGCGGAGGGGAAGACCTACCCCTACTTTACTGAAACCACATACGGTTTCTATGACATGGACAATATGGTGGATGTCTTATACATGCGCGCTCCGAACTACATGGACATCTCCTGACCCCATGCCCGCCGCCTCCGCCGGGGCCGGCGGCGCACCGCCCTGATGCGCCTGTCGTGGAACGAGGTTCGCGCCCGCGCCGCCGCCTTCGCCGACGAATGGCGCGACGCGGCCTACGAGAAGGGCGACACGCAGAGCTTCTACAACGACTTCTTCGAAGTCTTCGGCGTGCGCCGGCGCTCCGTCGCACGCTACGAGGCGCATGTCGAGAAGCTCGGCGACCGCCGAGGCTTCATCGACCTCTTCTGGCCGGGCGTCCTCATCGTCGAGCAAAAGAGCGCCGGGCGCGACCTCGCGCGCGCCTACGACCAGGCCGGGCGGTACTTCGACGCCCTCCCCGAGCGCGACCGCCCACGCTACATCCTGGTCAGCGACTTCCGGACCTTCGCGCTCCACGACCTCGACCAGCGCCGGAGCGTCCAGTTCGCGCTCTCGGGCCTCCCCGGGTACGTCGAGGAGTTCGGCTTCATCCTGGGCGTGGAGCGCCGGACCTTCCGCGACCAGGACCCAGCCAACGTCGAGGCCGCCGAGCTGGTCGGCCGGCTGCACGACGCGCTCGCCGACGCCGGCTACGGAGGCCACGACCTCGAACGCTTCCTGGTCCGCATCGTGTTCTGCCTGTTCGCCGACGACACCGGCGTCTTCGAGCCGCGCGACCTCTTCCTCGAGTTCGTCGAGACCCGCACGCGCGAAGACGGCGCCGACCTCGGCTCGTGGCTCGCGCAGTTGTTC
>CAZSPS010000406.1:0-15186 GCA_964608875.1 uncultured Ectothiorhodospiraceae bacterium | reverse complement strand
TCCGGGTCGAGGGCGATGTCGAGGAACTCCGGGTGCCCTTGCAGGCTGGTGCCGCGCCCGTTGGTGATGTGCACGCTCACGAGGTGCTCGGGGCGCACCCCGCGGTTGGCGGCCACGACCTCCTCCACCGCCGCCTCCAGCCGGGCCATGCGCGCTTCGGGAACCCGGTAGGCGGGGACCACGTAGCCGTCCGCCTCGTAGGCCCGCACCTCTTCGCTCGTCAGCGCCGCCGCCATCACCGTCCTCCCGCCGTGGCCGCCCCCGGAGACCCGCCGCCCGTGCGCGGCGGCGCCCTCCCTCCGCTCCGCCTCGCCTCCGCCCGTCCCTGCCTGCCTCCGCGCCGCCTGCGGATTCTACCCGCACCCCGACCGGCGTTGACCCCTCCCGGCTTCTACTGCACACTACCGCGCCGTCGCCGGTATGAACGTGAAGCTCGACACAGGCGCGGCCCCGGGACGGCGGTCCACGCGGCGGTTCGCACGGCCCGCGCGGCGCGCCGCGGCCATCGCCGCCTTCGCCGTCCTGCCGGCGTTGGCCGCACCGGCGGCGGCCCTGGCGGGCGGCGGCGACGCGGCGGCGGGCGAGGCCAAGGCGGCCAGCCTGTGCGTGGCCTGCCACGGGCGCAAGGGGGTCAGCACCAACCCGCTGTGGCCGAACCTGGCGGGGCAGCACGCCTTCTACCTGGCGAAGCAGCTCAGGGAGTTTCGTTCGGGGAAGCGGAAGGACCCGGTCATGAACCCGCTGAGCGGCGCGCTCAGCGACGAGGACATCGAGGACCTGGCCGCGTACTACGAGAGCCTGAAGCCGGAGTAGGCGGTCCGAGGCCGGAATCGAGGGCCGAGGCCGGCAACCGGGCCGGGCAGACGGACGAACGGCGGGCATGAGCGACGAGGACACGGGGTTGCGAATGGCGCGAATGCGAACGGAAGGCGGGACGGGGACGGCGGACGCGGCCGAACGGCGGCCGGCGGGCGTTGCCGCCGAACGACGGACCGGGACGGCCGGACGGCGGCCCGCGGGCGCCGCAGCCGGACGGCGGGCGGCGCGCTCACCGGCGCGCTCGGCGGCGCGGGCGATGGCGATGGCCGCCGGCCTCCTCGCCGCTGCCGGCACCGTCGGCGTCGGCGGCAGCGGCGGCGCGGGCAGCGCGCTCGCGGCCGGGGGCGACCCCGAGGCCGGCAAGCTCAAGGCGGCGGTGTGCTCCGCCTGCCACGGCGCCGACGGCAACAGCATCAACCCCATCTGGCCGAAGCTCGCCGGGCAGGGCGCCCCCTACCAGATGCGCCAGGTCATGGCCATCCGCGACGGGCACGGCCGGGTGAACGCCGAGGCGGCCACCATGGTGCCCATGATCGCCAACGTGAGCGACCAGGACCTCGAAGACATCGCGGCGTACTTCGCCACCCAGGTCTCCACGGTCGAGGCGGCGGAGCCGGGGCTGGCCGAAGCCGGGCGCCGCCTCTACCGGGCGGGCGACCCGGAGCGGAACCTCCCGTCGTGCATGAGCTGCCACGGGCCGGCCGGGCGCGGGAACTCGCTCGCCGCCTTCCCGCAGGTGGGCGGGCAGTTCGCGGCGTACTCCGCCAAGCAGCTGCGCGCCTACCGGGACGGCTCGCGGACCACGGACCCGGCCGGCATGATGCAGGACATCGCCAAGCGCCTCACCGACGCCGACATCGAGGCCGTGTCGGAGTACCTCTCCGGCCTCCACCCGGCCCCACGCTGACGGGACGGCGAACGGAACGGGACGGAGAGGACGGAACGGTGGGCGGGCGCACCAACGCCTCCTCCCCCGGACGCCGCCGGGTCGCCCCGCCGCCTCCCTCAATCCCCGACCCGCGGAGCACTCGCATGAAGAAGCGGATGGCAGCCCTCGCCGCCGCCGCGGCGCTCGCCGCGACGGCCGTCCCCGCCGCCAACGGGCAGCAGCAGGTCGAGGGGCTCTACCGGCAGCTGCCGGCCCCCCAGCCGACGCTCGACCCCGACAAGGTCGAGGTGGTGGAGGTGTTCTGGTACGGCTGCCCCCACTGCAACCGGTTCCAGCCGGCCCTCGAGTCGTGGCTGCGCAGGAAGCCCGAGCACGTGCACTTCGTGCGCATGCCGGCCATCTTCTCCGAGCAGGGGAAGGTCCACGCGCGGGCCTGGTACACCGCCCTCGCCCTCGGGGTCGCGGACGACATCCACCCCCGCATCTTCGACGCCATCCACCGTCAGGGGCGGCGCCTCGCCACCTGGGACGCGGTGCGCGAGCTCTTCCTGGAGCACGGCGTGGACGCGGACGACTTCGACCGGCACGCGCGCTCGTTCACGGTGGAGGCCGGGCTCCAGCGCTCGCTCGCCATGCAGACCCGCTACGGCGTGCGGGGCGTGCCGAGCATCGTGGTGAACGGGAAGTACCTGGTGTCCGGCACGACCGTGGGAGGCGGCACGGCCCGCAAGGTCCTCGAAGTGGTCGATGCGCTCGTCGCGCGCGAGCACGCCGCCGCAGGCGGCTGACCGCGCCGCACCCGTGCTATGCTGGCGCACGACTTCCGCACAGCCACATGGGAGGAACGACATGACGCGCAACGACACCGGGGCGGCCCCGAAGAAGGCGTGGAAGACGCCCTCAATCGAACTCCTGGGGGGGGGGGGCTGACGGAAGCGTCGTCCCGCCGGGAGCATGGATGGGAGGAGAAGGCATGAACCCAGGCGATCCGAAGACGCACCTCGCGGGAGCGGAAATGCGAACAACCGAGACCACTTCACCGAACGGCGCGATGTCGGTCTACTACTTCCACGGCCCGTCCTGACCATCCAGGCCCGACACCCGCGCGCACGGCCCCGGGCCGCGGGCGGCGCCCGACCGCACGAACGCGCGGAGCGTACCCTCCGCACCCTCCCCCGTAAGGGGCTCCCGCGCGCCCTCAACCGCCGATGCGCACCACGGTGCGGCCCGTCACGGCGCCCGCCACGTACTCCTCGAACAACCCGGCGGACAGCTCCTCCAGCCCCACCTCCCGCGTCATGATCGCGTCCAGGTGGCGCGGCTTCAAGTCCGTCGCGCAGCGCTGCCAGGCGCGCTCGCGCACCTCCGGCGCGATGCTCACCGAGTTGATGCCGAGCAGGTTCACCCCGCGCAGGATGAAGGGCATCACCGTGGTCTCGAGCTTGACCCCGCCCGCGAGGCCGATCGATGCGATGTTGCCGCCCGGCATCGCGGTGCGGGTGAGCCACCCGAGCTGCTCGCCCCCCACGTTGTCCACCGCCCCCGCCCACAGCGCGCGCTCGAGCGGGCGCCCGCCCATCTCGAGCTCGCCGCGCAGCTCCACCCGCGCCGCGCCCAGCGATTCGAGCCAGGCGGCCGACTCGCGCTTCCCGGTGAGCGCCACCACCTCGTAGCCGCGCCCCGCCAGCATGTCGATGGCGAAGCTGCCGACCCCGCCCGTCGCCCCGTTCACCAGCACCGGCCCGCTCTCCGGGCGCTGCCCGTTGAGCTCCATGCGCTCGACCGCGAGCGCGGCCGTGAAGCCGGCGGTGCCGAGCCCCATCGCCTCGCGCAGGTTCAGGCCCTCCGGCAGCGCCACCACCGCGCCGGCCGGCACCCGCACCCGCTCCGCGTAGCCGCCGTCGTACGCCTCGCCCATCTCGGCCCCGGCCACCAGCACCGGGTCGCCGGGCCGGAAGCGCGGGTCGGCGGAAGACTCCACCGTGCCCGACACGTCGATCCCCGCCACCATCGGGAAGCTGCGCAGGATGCGGCCCTTGCCGGTGACCGCGAGCGCGTCCTTGTAGTTGATGCCGGACCAAGCGGCGCGGATCGTGACGTCGCCCGCGGCGAGGTCGTCGAGGCCGAGGTCCTCGAGGCGCGCCTCGCAGCCGCCGCCCTCCTGCTCGTGGACCCGGAACGCGCGGAACGCGGACGCAGACGTAGACGTGGATGCGGACATGAATGGAAACCTCCCGATGCAGTCGTTACGAGCCGCCCCCGGCCTCGTCTCCCTCCGCGGCCAGCCACGCCTCGAGCGCGCCGATGATCTTGCGCGCCTGGTCGGCGCTCGAGATCGTGAACTTCGAGCGCTGCTGGTAGCGGTCGCCACGCTTCTGGTAGCGGCGGATGGAGAAGCGCACCGGGCCGAACTCTTCGCGCCGCCCGTCCCACTCGCAGTACTTGAAGAGCACCGTGGTCCAGGAGCCGCGGGTCAGCACGACCTTGTCCAGCTCGCGCACCCGCTGCACCCCGCCCTCGGTGTAGTTCACCGTGAGGTCGTCGGCCGTCTCCGCGTGCGCCGCGTGCGTTTGCATCTGCGTCATCCGTTGCGTCATCCGTCGTCCCGCGCCGGTCGGCGCCGCGCCGCGCCATACTACAATAGTGGGCCGCCACAGGGTCGCCGAAACGAGACCGCCGGGAGAATCCATGAGCGCCAAGCCCTTCGAGACGGTCCGCCGCGCGCGGGTCGAGTCCCTCAACCTCGCGTTCGAGGAGTACGTGCACGCCGCCACCGGCGCGCGCCACTTCCACCTCGGGACGGACGACGACAACAACGCCTTCCTCGTCGCCTTCCTCACCGTGCCCCAGGATTCGACCGGGGTCGCCCACATCCTCGAGCACACGTCGCTGTGCGGCAGCCGGCGCTTCCCGGTGCGCGACCCGTTCTTCATGATGATCCGGCGCTCGCTCAACACCTTCATGAACGCCTTCACCTCCAGCGACTGGACCGCCTACCCGTTCGCCACCCGCAACCGCAAGGACTTCGAGAACCTGCTGGAGGTGTACCTCGACGCCGCCTTCTTCCCCCGCCTCGACCGCATGGACTTCGCCCAGGAAGGCCACCGCATCGAGCGCGCCCGGCCCGGCGACCCGGACTCCGAGCTGGTCTACAAGGGGGTGGTGTACAACGAGATGAAGGGGGCGATGAGCCCGGCCGACGCCCAGGTCGGGCAGCGGCTGCAGTCGCTGCTGTTCCCCACCGTCACCTACCACCACAACAGCGGCGGCGACCCGGCCGACATCCCCTCCCTCACCTGGGAGGCGCTGCGCGACTTCCACGCCCGCCAGTACCACCCGTCCAACGCGGTGCTGATGACCTACGGCAGCTTCCCGGCGGCGGCGCACCAGGAGACCTTCGAGCGGCGCGCGCTCGGGGAGTTCGAGCGCCGCCCGCTCGACCTCTCGATCCCCGACGAACGGCGCTACGCCGAGCCGCAGAGCGCGTGCGACCGTTACGCGGCGAACGAGCCCGAGACCGCCGCCCGCACCCACCAGCTGATGGGCTGGCTGCTCGGACGAAGCGGCGACCCGCGCGAGGCGATGCGCGCGCGCCTGCTCGACGGGGTGCTGCTGGAGCACAGCGGCTCGCCGCTGCGGCGCGCGCTCGAGACCAGCCCCCTCGGCTCCGCCCCGTCCGCGCTCTCGGGGCTGGACGACAGCACCCGCGAGGCCACGTTCGCGTGCGGGCTCGAGGGGAGCGAGCCCGAGCACGCGGACGCGTTCGAGACGCTGGTGCTGTCGGTGCTGGACGACGTGGCGCGGGGCGGCGTGCCGCGCGAGGAGGTGGACTCCGTGCTGCACCAGGTCGAGCTGCGCCAGCGCGAGATCACCGGCGGCAGCTTCCCCTACGGGCTGCGCCTGATGCTGCGCGCGCTCGGCCCGACCCTGTACGGGGCGGACGGGCTCGCCGCGCTCGACATCGACCCCGTGCTGGAGTCGCTCCGGGAGGAGGCGGCGAACCCGGACTTCGTGCGCACCCTGGTGCGCGAATCGCTGCTCGACAACCCCCACCGGGTGCGGCTCACCATGGCCCCGGACCCGGGCCTTCCGGAGCGGCGCGCCGAGACCGAGCGCGAGCGCCTGGCGGCGGTGCGCGCGACCATGACCGAGGCCGACCTCGCCGCCCTGGACGAGGCGGCCGAGACCTTGAAGGCGCGCCAGGAGGCGGACGAGGACCCGGCCGTGCTGCCCAAGGTGGGGGTGGAGGACGTGCCCGCGCAGATCGCCATCCCCGAGGGCGAGGCGGCCAAGTTCGGGAGCGCGCCCGGTGTGTGGTTCCGGGCCGGCACCAACGGCCTCTCCTACCTGCAGGCGGTGGCGGGGCTGCCGGCGCTGGACGACGACCCCGAGCTGCTGGCCCTGCTGCCGGTCTACTGCGACTGCGTGACCGAGGTGGGCAGCGCGGGGCGCGACTACCTCGCCACGCAGGCCCGGCAGACGGCGGTGACCGGCGGCATCGGGGCGCATCTCTCGGTGCGGAGCGCGCTCGACGACGCCGAGCGGCTGAAGGGGCTGTTCGTGCTCTCCGGCAAGTCGCTCGCCCGCAACCAGGCGGCGCTCGCCGAGCTGCTCGCGGAGACCCTGACCTCGGCGCGCTTCGACGAGCCGGACCGGCTGCGCGAGCTGATCTCGCAGGCGCGGGTGCACGCGGAGGCAAGCGTCACCCGCGCCGGGCACGCGCTGGCGATGGGGGCGGCGTGCGCGGGGCTCGGGCGGTTCGCGGCGCTCGAGGAAGAGTGGCACGGCATGAGGGGCCTGAAGCGGCTGAAGGAGCTGGACGACGCCATCGGCGGCGGCAGCGGCGGCAGCGGCAATGGCGCGGACGGCGGCAAGGGCGGCAAGAACGGAAGCGGCGGCAACGGCGGGAACGGCGCGGGCGGCGACGGCGCGGCGGCGCTCGCCCGGCTCGCCGAGCGCCTCACGGCCATCGGCGATGCGATCCGGGAGGGAGTCGCGAAGTCCGGGGCGGAGATCCTGGCGGTGGGCGAGGCGCGTGAGCGGGCCGGCGAATGCGCGGGCGAGCTGGCGCGGGCGATCGCCGCAGGCGGCGGCGCGGGCGGCGGCGCGGCGGCGGCCGGGGACGCGGCCTTCGACCCGGCGTGGCCCCCGGCCCCGGCAAGCACAACGCGCGAGGCATGGCTCACCACCTCGGAGGTGAGCTTCTGCGCGCGCGCCTACCCGGCCGTGCCCCAGGGCCACGCGGACGCCCCGGCGCTGCGGGTGCTCGGCCCCTACCTTCGCAACACCTTCCTGCACCGCGCCATCCGCGAGCAGGGCGGGGCGTACGGCGCGGGGGCGGGATACGGAGGCGACCTCGGCGTGTTCCGCTTCTTCTCCTACCGCGACCCGCGCATCGAGGGCACCTTCGCCGACTTCGACGCGGCGGTGCGCGCGCTCCTCGACGACAAGCAGCGCGCGGCCCACCTGGAGGAGGCCATCCTCGGGGTCGTCTCCGACATCGACCGGCCGAGCTCGCCCGCGGGCGAGGCCATCGGCAGCTACTTCGGGTCGCGCCACGGCCGCACCCCGGCCGAGCGCCGCCGCTTCCGGCAGGCCGTGCTCGCGGTGACGGTGGAAGACCTGCGCCGGGTGGCGGCGCAGTACCTCGCGCCCGCGCGCGCGCGCGACGCGGTGGTGACGAGCGCGGACCTCCTCGCCCGCGAGGAGTCCGCCGGCAGCTTCGAGACGCGCCGCTTGTAGCCGCCCGGCGGCGGCGCACCGAACGAGAGGACGCCCGCCTTGCCCACCACCCTCTCGCCTCGCGAAGAAGCGGCCTGCGTGGCGGTCGCGCTCGGCTTCGCCGCGGCCTGCATGCTGCTGACGGCGTTGATCTACCTGAACGCGCCGCCCGAGCCCCGCGAGCAGCCGCAGGCAGTGGAGCAGGAGCGGATCACGACGCTTTCCTGAGGCGGCGCGCTCGGTTGAGCTTATGTCAACCGAGCGGCAGGAATATTCGCTTGCGCGGGACGGCCGCCCGCTCCCAGGATCGCGCCCCGGCATTCGCGGCGGAGCCATGGACGTGAGCGATCGGAACGAGGCGGTGGTGCGGCTGGACGTGGCGGGGGGCGTGGGCGCAGCCGCCGCCCCGCCGCCGTCCGCGCGGGCGGAAGCGGAGGCGGATGCAGGGGCGGAAGCGGAGACGCCGGCGGACGCGCTCTGGCGCGAGGTCGTGCTCGAAGCCGAGCGCGAACGCGCGCGCGAGCCCGCGCTCGCGCACTTCCTCGACTCCGCGATCCTCGCCCGCCGCGGACTCGCGGACGCGCTGGTGTGGGTGCTGTCGCACGACCTCGCGAGCCCGCGCCTGGACCAGCCCGGCCTCGCCGCCCTCTTCGCCGAAGCGCACGCGCGCGACCCCGCGCTCGCCGACGGCGCGCGCGCCGACCTCGAGGCGGTGCGCGACCGCGACCCCGCGCTCGACCGCTACTACCCGGCCCTGCTGTTCTTCAAGGGCTTCCACGCCCTGCAGACGTACCGCATCGCACACCGGCTGTGGCGCGACGGGCGCGAGCTGGCCGCCCTGCTGGTGCAGAGCCGGATGTCGCAGACGTACGCGGTGGACATCCACCCGGCGGCGCGGATCGGCGCCGGCATCATGATCGACCACGCCACCGGGGTGGTCATCGGGGAGACGGCGGTGGTCGAGGACAACGTCTCGATCCTGCACGAGGTGACCCTGGGCGGCACCGGCAAGGAGACCGGCGACCGCCACCCCAAGGTGCGCGCCGGGGTGCTGCTCGGGGCCGGCGCGAAGCTCCTCGGCAACGTGGAGATCGGGGCCGGCGCGAGGGTCGGGGCGGGCAGCGTGGTGCTCGCCGACGTGCCCGCGCACCGCACCGTGGTGGGCGTGCCGGCGACGGAGGTGGCCGCCGCCCCGGAGTCCGAGAGCCCCGCCCTCACCATGGACCACCGCCTGGGCTGACCCGCGCCCCCCACACCCCTCGCCCGCCCGCCGGCCCCGCCCGCGCGCGATATACTCTGCGGCGTGCAGATGAACCTCGCCAACCACTTCCTCATCGCCATGCCGGCGCTCCAGGATCCGAACTTCGCCCGCACGGTGACCTACCTCTTCGCGCACGACGAAGACGGCGCGATGGGCCTCGTCATCAACCGGCCGATCGGGCTCGACCTCGGCACCGTGCTGGACCACGCGGGGATCGGGGCGGGCGCAGGCGAGGACGCGGACGGCGCCGGCGGCAGCGGCAGCGGCAACGGTAGCGGCGGCAGCGGCGGCGCGGACCCCGGCGACGCCGTGCGCAACCTGCCGGTGATGGAGGGCGGGCCGGTGATGAAGGAGCGGGGGTTCGTGCTGCACCGCCCGCGCGGGGACTGGGAGCACACCCTGGCGGTGGAGGGCGAGGACATCGCGGTCGCCATGTCGCGCGACATCCTCGACGCCATCGCGTCCGGGCGCGGCCCGGCGGACGTGCTGGTCGCCCTCGGCTACGCGGGCTGGGGGCCGGGCCAGCTCGAGCACGAGGTGCTGCAGAACGCGTGGCTGAGCGGCCCCGCCGACCCCGAGGTGATGTTCGAGGCCCCGCCCGGCGAGCGCTGGAAGCTGGCGGCGGAGAAGCTGGGGGTGGACCTGCACCGGCTGTCGGGAGAAGCCGGACGGGCATGAGCCGCGACCAGACCTTTCTCGGCTTCGACTACGGCGAGCGCAACGTCGGGGTCGCGGTGGGGCAGACGGTCACGGGCACGGCCCGGCCGCTCGCCGTGGTGAAGGTGTGCGAGGGGCGGCCCGACTGGGAGGCGATCGACGCCCTCGTCGCGGCGTGGCGGCCCGCCGCCCTGGTGGTGGGCGAGCCGCTGCACCTCGACGGCCGCGTCCAGCCCATGACCCGGCGCGCGCGCCGGTTCCGCCATGCGCTCGAGCGGCGCTTCGGGCTTCCGGTGCACGCCGCGGACGAGCGGCTGACGACGGTGGAGGCGCGCGCGGAGCTCGCCGGGCGCGGGGCCTTCCGGGAGGCGCGGCGCACGGCGCGGCGGCGGCGCGCGCACGAGATCGACCACCCGGTGGCGGCCCGCATCCTCCTCGAGTCCTGGCTCGGCGAGCGCCGGGCGCGGGCGGCCGGGGCGGGAGGCTCCTGACGTGGGCGCGGCGCGGCCATGACCGGCCCGGCCCCGTCCCCGGCGGCGGGCGGCATGGCGGGCGGCGCGGCGGCGACCGCCCGCGGCCCGTTCCACGTCATCGACCCCGAGCCCTTCGACCGCGCCTTCCTCGACGACATCTGCGCCCTCGCCACCGAAGTCCGCACCACGGCCAAGACCCGCGAGGGGCGGCTCGGGCTGAAGGCGCTGCTCGCCGACCGCCGGGCGATGCTCTACTTCACGCAGCCCTCCACCCGCACCTTCCTGTCGTTCGACAACGCCTGCCACATCCTCGGGATGCGCACCAGCGAGATCCGCGACCCCGCCACCTCTTCGGAGGTGAAGGGGGAGAGCCTCGAGGACAGCATCCGCACCTTCAGCTCCTACGTCGACGTCATCGTCATGCGCAGCCGCGAGCCGGGGCTCGCCGCGCGCGCCGCGCGCCTCATGGACTCGATCGCGCGCCCGGTGCCGATCGTCAACGCCGGCAGCGGCCCGGACCAGCACCCGACGCAGGCCCTGCTCGACGTCTACACCCTGGAGCGCAGCTTCGAGGAACGGGGCGGGATCGAGGGCAAGACCATCGGCATGATGGGGGACCTCGCGCGCGGGCGCACGGTGCGCTCGCTGTGCCGCCTGATGCGCCACTACCCGGGGGTGCGGCTGCGCTTCCTCGCGCCCCCCGAGCTCAGGATGCGCGCGGACGTGCGGGAGTTCCTGGAGCGCCACGGGGTGCCGTTCGAGGAGAGCGACGCCCCGCGCGGCGTGCTGGGGGAGCTCGACGCGCTCTACCTGACCCGCCTGCAGTCGGAGTACGACGAGGACGAGGGCGGGGACGGGAGCGGCGCGGCGGCGGCGCCCTTCGACCACGCCCGCTTCGGCGTCGGGCCGGAAGCGCTGCGGCTGATGAAGCCCGACGCGGTCATCATGCACCCGCTGCCGCGGGGGCCGGAGCTGGACCCGCGGGTGGACGGCGACCCGCGCGCCATGTACTGGCGCCAGGAGCGGAACGGCATGTGGGTGCGCGCCGCCCTGCTCCTGCGGCTGCTGGGGGCCGGGGACGAGTTGCGGGAGCGGGCGCGATGAGTCCCCGCCCGCCATCCACGTCGGCACTGCCCGCGTCCGTGTCGCCGCCGCCCGCCGCCGCCCCCCCGAACCCGCACCCTCCCGAGCGCCCGCACCGCGGCGCCATCGCGCTCGAGGACGCGGAGGTGCTGCGGCACGAGCGCCACCCGGCCGGCCAGCACGTGCTGCGCCTGCGCGCGCCCGCCGTGGCGGCGCGCGCGGCGCCGGGGTCGTTCGTGCACCTTCGCTGCGAGGCCGGTCCCGGCCCCGGCCCCGATTTCGCCCTCCGCCGCCCGATGTCGGTGATGCGCGCCGACCCCGCAGACGGCTGGTTCGAGCTGCTGTTCAAGGAAGTCGGCGCGGGCACCGCGCGCCTCGCGCGCCGCGAGCCCGGCGAACGCTTGAGCGTGCTCGGACCGATCGGCCGCGGCTTCGAGCCTTCGCCCGGCCGCCCGCACCGGCTGCTCGTCGGAGGCGGGGTGGGCATCCCGCCGATCCTCTTCCTGGCCGAGCGCCCGGACGACGGCGCGCACCCGGTCGTGCTCATGGGGTCGGAGGCGCCGTTCCCGTTCGAGCTGCGGCCGTCCTCGCTGCGGGCGCCGGGGCTGCCCGCCGGGGGGGCGGGCCTCGCCTGCCTGGAGGAGCGTGGGGTCCCGAGCCGCACGGCGAGCCGCGCCGGCCTGCCGGGGTGCTTCGACGGGTTCGTGACGGACCTCGCACGGGAGTGGCTCGAAGCCGCGCGCGCGAACGGCGACCCCGGTCCCGATACCAATCCCGGTGCTGGCCCCGGCGCCGGCCCCAGCCTCGAGGCGGTCGAGCTGTTCGCCTGCGGCCCGGCGCCGATGCTGCGCGCGGCGGCGGCGCTGGCGGCGGAGTTCGGCGTGCCGAGCCAGCTCGCGCTGGAGGAGTACATGGCGTGCGCCACCGGCGGCTGCGCCGGGTGTACGGTGCGGGTGCGCACCCCCGGCGGCGCGGTGGCGATGCGGCGGGTGTGCGTGGACGGGCCGGTGTTCGACGGCGCGTCCATACTGTTCGACGAAGACGGAAACGGGGAGGCCGGACGATGACCGGAACTTCGCGGCGGCCCCTCGACGGGGTGCGGGTGGTGGAGCTCGGCCAGCTCATCGCCGGCCCCTACGCCGGCAGCATCCTCGCCTACTTCGGGGCGGAGGTGGTCAAGGTGGAGACCCCGGCCGGCGGCGACGCCATCCGCGGCTGGCGCGTGCTGCGCGACGGGACCTCGTACTTCTGGCGCATGCTCGGGCGCAACAAGAAGTCGGTGACGCTGAACCTGCGCACCGAGGAAGGACGCGCCCTCGCCAAGCGGCTGATCGAGGACGCGGACGTGGTGGTCGAGAACTTCCGCACGGGGGTGATGGAGGGCTGGGGCCTCGGCCCGGAGGCGTTCGAGGAGTCCAACCCCGGCCTCGTCTACGCGCGCGTGTCCGGGTACGGGCAGACCGGCCCCTACGCCGGGCGCCCCGGCTATGCCTCGGTGTGCGAGGGGATCGGCGGCTTCCGGTACCTCAACGGCTTTCCGGGCGACGCGCCGGTGCGCCCGAACCTGAGCATCGGCGACACCCTGGCCGGGCTGCACGCGGCGCTCGGCATCCTGCTGGCCCTGATGGAGCGCGGCCGGCCCGCGGGCCGCGGCCAGGTCATCGACGTCGCGATCTACGAGGCGGTGTTCAACATGCTCGAATCGGTGGTGCCGGAGTACGACGGCGCGGGGCTGGTGCGCGAGCCCTCGGGCACCACCCTCACCGGCATCGTGCCCACCAACACCTACCCCTGCCGCGACGGCCGACACGTCATCATCGGCGGCAACGGGGACGCCATCTTCCGCCGCCTGATGCGGGCGGCGGAGCGGGCGGACCTGGCGGACGACCCGCGTCTCGCCGACAACGCCGGCCGGGTCGAGCACGAACAGCTCATCGACGGCGCGCTCGCCGAATGGACGCGCGGCCTCGACTCGGCCGAGGTGCTGCGCCGGCTGGAGGAAGCGGAAGTCCCGTCCGGGCCGATCTACAGCGTGGCGGACATCATGCGCGACCCCCACTACCGGGCGCGGGAGATGTTCCACGAGGTGGAGGCCGGCGGCGCCCCGCTGGTGCTGCCCGCGATGTCGCCGAAGCTCGGCGCCACCCCGGGGGGCACGGACTGGGCGGGGCCGGAGCTCGGCTCGCACAACCGGGAGGTGCTGGGCGGGCGGCTCGGGCTCGGGGAGGACGAGCTCGCGGACCTGCGCGAGAAGGGGGTGGTGCTGTGACCGGGGTCGCCGCCGCCCTCGCGTCCGTGCGCGAGCGCATCGCCGCGGCCGAGCGGCGCTTCGGCCGGCCGGCCGGCAGCGTCACGCTCCTCGCCGCCGCCAAGACCAAGCCCGCGAGCCTGGTGCGGGCCGCGTGGAGCGAGGGCCAGCGCATCATCGGCGAGAACTTCGTGCAGGAGGCGGTGGCGAAGATGGACGAGCTGGCCGACCTCTCGGGGCCGGACGGCATCGAGTGGCACTTCTTGGGCCCCCTGCAGGCCAACAAGTCGCGGCCGGTGGCCGAGCGCTTCGCCTGGGTCCACACCGTCGACCGCCTGCGCATCGCGCGGCGGCTGAACGACCAGCGCCCGGCGGGGGCGCCGCCCCTCAACGTCTGCGTCCAGGTCAACGTGAGCGGCGAGGCGTCGAAGGCGGGGGTGGAGGCGGCGCAGGCCGGCGAGCTGGCGCGCGCGGTGGCGGAGCTGCCGCGGCTGCGGCTGCGCGGGCTCATGACCATCCCGCGGCCGTGCCGGGAGTTCGAGGAGCAGCGGGCCGCGCTCCGCCCGCTGGTGGAGGCGTGGCGGCGGCTGCGCGGCGAGGGCCTCGACCTCGACACGCTGTCGATGGGGATGACGGACGACCTCGAGGCGGCGGTGGCCGAGGGCGCGACGGTCGTTCGCATCGGCACCGCCATCTTCGGCGCGCGCGGCGCCCCCGCCCCCTGACGGCGGCGTCCCGCCGTCCGCCCGCCGTCCGCCCGCGGACCCGCTCCGCCCCACTCCGCGCCGCTCCGGGCCGCTCCGCGCCGCCTCCGCCCGCACGGTGGCGGCGGAGGCCGCGAATCTTCCATAATCCCCCGCGGGCGCCCGCCGGGGGCGCGCGGCAGCGGATGTAGCGATGACGCAGCAGACGACGATCGCCTTCATCGGCGGCGGCAACATGGCGGCGAGCATCGTGGGCGGGCTGGTCGAGGGCGGCCACCCGCCGGCGGCCATCGTCGTGGCGGAGCCCGAGGCGGACAAGCGCCGCGCGCTCGCGGAGCGCTTCGGCGTCGCGGCCACCGCCGACAACCGCGAGGCCGCCGCCGCGGGCGCGGTGGTGGTGCTGGCGGTCAAGCCCCAGGTCATGGCCGAGGCGGCCGGCAGCATCGCGGAGACGGTGCGCGAGCGCGCCCCGCTGGTGGTGTCCATCGCGGCCGGGATCCGCATCGCGCGGCTCGCGGAGTGGCTCGGCGGCGACGGAGGCGACGGCGGCGCCGCCATCGTGCGCACCATGCCCAACACGCCCGCGCTGCTCGGCTGCGGGGCCACCGCCCTCTTCGCCAACCCCGCGGTCACGCCGGAGCAGCGCGCGGCGGCCGAGGCCGTCCTCGCGTCCGCCGGCACCACCTTGTGGGTGGACGACGAAGCGCTGCTGGACGCGGTGACCGCGCTCTCCGGGAGCGGCCCCGCCTACTTCTTCCTGCTGATGGAGCACATGATCGAGACCGGGGTGCGGCTCGGGCTCTCCGACGAGCAGGCCCGCTCGCTCACGCTGCAGACCGCGCTCGGCGCGGCCCGCATGGCGCTCGAGTCCGGCAGCGCGCCGGCCGAGCTGCGGGCGGGGGTGACCTCGCCGGGCGGGACCACGGAGCGCGCCCTCGCCCTGTTCCGCGAAGGCGGGTTCGGCGAGCTGGTGGAGCGCGCCCTCACCGGCGCCCGCGACCGCTCGCGCGAGCTGGGCGGCTAGGCCGGCCCCGCCCCCCGGCGCCGTCATCATGGGCACCACCGCCCCCTACGCCGGGAACGCGCTCTTGTTCCTGGTCAACACGGCGTTCGGGTTCTACCTGCTCGTCCTCATGCTGCGCGTGCTGCTGCAGATCGTGCGCGCGGACTACTACAACCCGCTCTCGCAGTTCGTGGTGAAGCTGACCGAGCCGGTGCTCGCCCCGCTGCGGCGCGCCATGCCGAGCGTCGGGGGGGTCGAGAGCGGCGCCCTGCTGGCGATGGTGGCGCTGCAGATGCTCGAGCTCTGGATCCGCTACCGGATGCAGCAC
>CAZSPS010000405.1:0-4007 GCA_964608875.1 uncultured Ectothiorhodospiraceae bacterium | reverse complement strand
GGCGGGGCATGGCCATCCCGGGGGTGGCCCCCCGCTCCAGGCGCGTGCGGCACGGTGGGCTCCGCGGCCGGTCGGGGGTGGCCCGCGCGGGGCCTCACGCCCCTGGAGCGCGGGGACACCGACGGGATGGCCATGCCCGGCTTCGGCAACAAGGTCGACGACGGCGGCTCGGAAAGGTCCCTCGACTACTACGGCATGATGTACAGCTACGGCCCCCCTTCCTGACCGGGGAGCGCCGATCCGAACCACACCGAACGGCCCGAACAGGAGCACAGTGACATGAAGCCCGAATACAAGACCAAGCCCCGGACCGCCGGGGCCGCCGGCGCCGCGGCGGCGCTGGCCGTGGCGGCCGGCCTCGCGGGCGCGCCGCAGGCGGCGAGCGCCCAGCAGACCTTCATCACCATCGGCACGGGCGGGGTGACCGGGGTCTACTACCCGACCGGCGGCGCCATCTGCCGCCTCGTCAACAAGGACCGCAAGGCGCACGGGGTGCGCTGCTCGGTCGAGTCCACCGGCGGGTCGGTGTACAACATCAACACCGTGCGCGCGGGCGAGCTCGACATGGGGGTCGCCCAGTCCGACTGGCAGTACCACGCCTTCCATGGCACCTCGAAGTTCAAGGACGCCGGGCCGTTCAGCGGGCTGCGCGCGGTGTTCTCGGTGCACCCCGAGCCCGTGACCATCGTGGCGCGCAAGGACTCCGGCATCGTCAACGTGGACGACATCAAGGGCAAGCGGCTCAACATCGGCAACCCCGGCTCCGGCACCCGCGCGACCTGGGAGGTCATCGAGGAAGCGCTCGGCTGGGCGCGCTCGGACTTGAAGCTGGCTGCGGAGCTGCGCTCGGCGGAGACCGGGCAGGCGCTTTGCGACAACAAGATCGACGCCTACTTCTGGCTGGTCGGGCACCCGTCCGCGCTCACCAAGGAGACGATGAGCACGTGCGACGCGCGGCTCGTCAACGCCACGGGGCCGGCCATCGACCGGCTGGTGGCCGACAACGCCTTCTACCGGGTGGCCACCATCCCGGGCGGGATGTACTCGGGCAACCCGGACGACGTGCAGACCTTCGGCGTGGGCGCGACCTTCGTCTCCTCGACCCGCACCCCGGCCGACGTGGTGTACGTGGTGGTGAAGGCGGTGTTCGAGAACTTCGACGACTTCCGCAAGCTCCATCCCGCCTTCGCCAACCTGAAGAAGGAGGAGATGGTGCGCGACTCGCTGTCGGCCCCGCTGCACGACGGCGCGGCGCGCTACTACAAGGAGGCGGGGCTGCTCTAGCCCCGCGTCCGCCGGCCTGCGCCGCTGCTGGCTGTGCTGCGGCGGCGGCGGCGGCCGGGCAGCGTCGAGATGGCAACGGCGGATACCGGGGGCGGGGGCCGTCGGCCGCCGGAGGCGGCACCGGCGGCGCCGACGCCGGCGCCGGACGGTGGCGCCGCGGCGGCCCTGGAGATGGCGTCGGCGGCCGACACCGGCGGCCGGCAGCCGGCGGGCGCGGTCGCCGCCTTCATCGCCGCCGCCGCGTTCTGCTGGTCGGTGTTCCAGCTCTGGATCGCCTCGCCCCTCCCCTACGCGCTCCCGGACTTGCTGCCGATCCCGAACGACACCGACACCCGCTCCATCCACCTCGCGACCGCGCTCCTCCTCACCTTCCTCGTCTGGCCGCTCGGACGCGGCGCGCCCCGCGACCGGGTGCCGCTCTACGACTGGGCGCTCGGGATCGCGGGCGCGTGCGCCGCGCTCTACCTCTCCGTCTTCGCCGACACCCTCGCCACCCGCCCGGGGCTCCCGACCACGGGCGACCTGGTGGTGGCGGCGGCCGGGATCGTGGTGGTGCTCGAGGCCGCGCGCCGCGCGCTCGGGCCGCCGCTCATGGTCATCGCGCTCGTGTTCCTCGCCTACGTCTTCTTCGGGCACCTCGCGCCCGAGGTCATCGCCTGGAAGGGGGCGTCGTTCGCGAAGTCGATGTCGCACATGTGGATCACGCAGGAGGGGGTGTTCGGGGTCGCGCTCGGGGTCTCCACGTCGCTCATCTTCCTGTTCGTGCTGTTCGGCGCGCTGCTCGAGCGCGCGGGCGCCGGCAACTACTTCATCTGGGTGGCGTTCTCCCTGCTAGGGCACTACCGGGGGGGGCCTGCGAAGGCGGCGGTGGTGTCCTCCGCCATGACCGGCGTCATCTCGGGCTCGTCCACCGCCAACGTGGTGACCACCGGCACCTTCACCATCCCGCTCATGAAGCGGGTGGGCCTCTCGCCGGAAAAAGCGGGGGCGGTGGAGGTGGCGTCGTCCACCAACGGCCAGCTGACCCCGCCCATCATGGGGGCGGCGGCGTTCCTGATGATCGAGTTCGTGGGGATCGAGTACATCGACGTCATCAAGCACGCCTTCCTGCCGGCCGTCATCTCCTACGTGGCGCTCGTGTACATCGTGCACCTGGAGGCGTGCAAGGCCGGCTTCAAGGGGCTACCGCGCCGCACCGTGCGCCGCTGGTACGTGGGCCTCGCGCGCGGCGGCGCGACGGCGGCGGGAATCGTCGTCCTCTCGGGGGTCGTCTACTACGGCCTCGGATGGATGAAGGGGGCGTTCGGCGGGGCGGCGGTCTACGTCGCGGGAGCGCTCCTCGCCGGGGCCTACCTGGCGCTCGTGGACCTCGCGAGCCGCTACCCCGACCTGCCGCCCAGCAACGAGATGCGCGAGCTGCCGGACGCGGGGCCGGTGGTGCTGTCCGGGCTCTACTTCGTGCTGCCGGTGGTGGTGCTGGTGTGGTGCCTCACGGTCGAGCGGTTCTCGCCGGGGCTGTCGGTGTTCTGGGCGTCGGCGTTCATGATCGTGGTGGTGCTCACGCACAAGCCGCTGAAGGCGCTGCTGCGCGCGCGCCGCGGCGGGGCGGCAGGGGCGGACGCGGCGGCGTGGGAAGGCGGCGGCGCCGGCGCCGGGAGCGTCGAGAGTGGGGACGGCGGCGCCGCCGAAGGCGTGCGCCTCGGGGCCCGGTGGCGCGAGGGAGGCCGCGACTTCACGGCCGGCATGATCGCCGGCGCCCGCAACATGGTCAGCATCGCGGTCGCGACGGCCGCCGCCGGCATCATCATCGGCACCGTCACCCTCACCGGGATCGGGCTGGTGATGGCGGAGTTCGTCGAGTTCATCTCGCTCGGCAACGTCGTCCTCATGCTGGTGTTCACCGCCGTCATCAGCCTCGTGCTGGGCATGGGCCTCCCGACCACCGCCAACTACATCGTGGTGGCCTCGCTCATGGCGCCGGTGATCGTGTCCGTCGGCGCCTCGCACGGCCTCATCGTGCCGCTCATCGCGGTGCACCTCTTCGTCTTCTACTTCGGCATCCTGGCGGACGACACCCCACCGGTCGGGATCGCGGCGTATGCGGCCTCGGCGATCTCGGGCGGCGACCCGATCCGCACCGGCCTGCAGGGCTTCACCTACGACATGCGCACCGCGATCCTGCCCTTCATGTTCATCTTCAACACCGAGCTGCTGCTCATCAACATCGGGGGCTGGGGGCACCTGGCGGCGGTGGTGGCGTCCGCGGTCGCGGCCATGCTGCTGTTCGCGGCGGGCACGCAGGGCTGGTTCCTCACGCGCAGCCGGCTCTGGGAGTCCGCCGCCCTGCTGCTCATCGCCTTCACCCTGTTCCGGCCGGGCTTCTGGATGGACCTCGTGGCCCCGCCCCTGGAGCACCTGCCGGGCGCGCTCGTCTACGAGACGGCGGCGGCGGCGCCGGACAAGGCGCAGCTGCGGGTGCGGGTCAAGGGCGAGACCCTGGAGGGCGACCCGGTGGACAAGGTGGTGATGCTGCCGCTGGGGGCGGCGGGCGCGGACGGGGCGGCGCGCCTGCGCGACGCGGCGGGCCTCGAGCTGCGCGGCGAGGCGGACGGGCGCGTGGTCATCGACCGGCTGGTCTTCGGCGGCGCGGCCGAGAAGCAGAAGCTCGACTTCGACTGGGAGGTGGCGGAAGTGCTGCGGGTGAGCGACCGGCCGGCGAAGCA
>CAZSPS010000404.1:0-7209 GCA_964608875.1 uncultured Ectothiorhodospiraceae bacterium | reverse complement strand
CGCCTCGGCCGCCTCGTCCTGCGCGGTCGCCCACGCCACCAGCGCCCCCACGCCGATCGTGAGGAGCGCTGCGACCGGACCGCCCAACAGGGCGGCCCCGCGGCGCACGAGAGCGAATGCGGCGCTCGTCGCCCGCGCCGCCCCGGCGAGCGCGAACAACCCGGTGGCCGCGGTGCGCGAGTGGCCCGCCGTGCGCAGGAGCTGAAACTGGAGGCGCGCGGCGGCACCGCCGGCGGCGATGGCCGAGGCCGCGACGGAGCCGAGGGCGACGACCAGCCGCGTGATCAACACGGCGCCCAGGACCGCCGCGCCTCGGACGGCGAAGGCGAAGCCCTCGTGGAGCGCCCGCGTGTCGACTCCCCGGAGCGCGCTATTCAGCCACTCGACCCATCCGCGCAAGCCCCGGGTCGCCTCGCTCTCGACTTCGAGCAGATCGCCCCAGGTGTTGCGCAGCGCCGCGAGCGCCCCGCCCAGCGTGTCGCGCGCGGCGGCGGCGGCGCCGCCGTACTGCACCTCGAGCTCGGCGAGGATGATCGCCTGCGCTTCGGCCGCGCGGCCGGCCGCGCTCAACTCGCGGATCTGCTCCTTCTGGACCTCGGTGAACGTGGTGCCGGACCGGCTGAGCGCGTCGAGGCCGCGCTTCGGGTCGTCGAGCGCCTTGCCCAACTGGATCGCGACCGAGCGCAGGTCCTGGCCGAGGGCGGCGGAGAGGTTGAGGGCCGCCTGGGTCGCGCCCCGGAACGAGTCGCGCGCGATCGAGCGGAACGAGAGCAGGATCGACTGCATCTCGAGGACGCCCTCGTCGCCGAAGGTGGTGGCCTGCTGGAAGCCGGCCGCCATCCCGGCGAGCTCCTCGGTGGTGTAGCCCGCGGCGCCGCCGGTGGAGCGGATGCGGGCTTCGACCTGGGCGAGCGCCTGCTCCTGACGCACCGAGGCGTCAATCACTCCGCTCACCGCGCCGCGCAGCCCGCGCATGATCGCCGAGACGCCGAAGTAGGCGGCGCCGTACCGCAGCGCGCGGTTGTGGAACCGCATGAAGGCGTCCCCGGCCTGACGGGTCGCCGCCTCGGCCTCGCGGGTGTTGGCGCTGTAGCGCTTGGACGCGCCCGCGCCGCGGTCGACGGCGCGCCTGAGATCGTCGAGCGCGCGCTCCGAACCGCGCACCGCGACGGTGAACCCCTTGCCGTCGGCGGTCAGGCGAAGGCGTGCGGTAAGGTCCCCGGGCAAGGTGCTACACTCCGGGCATGGAGACGGACGGCAAGCGCGCGATCCTCGGATACCCGCTCTGGGAGTGGGTGGCGGCGCTCGTCGGTGCGGTCGTCCTCATCGTCGCGGGACCCTGGTCCATCGATTGGCCCGCCGAATGGAAGTCTTGGGCGTGGGCGCTCGGAGCGCTGGGGTTGGCGCTGGGGCTGCTGGCCCTCTTCGTGCGCATCGTCATCGGGTTCGCCTCGGCCATCATCTTTTTGCTCGCCGGTCGGTCAGGGCCTTGAGCGTCTCGGCCTCCATCACCCGCAGCCCCTCGAACACCTCTCCCCACTCGATCCCCATCGCCTCGACCCCCGCCCGCGCCCCGGCGTAGTCGAGGCCGGTGGGGTAGCCCTCGGCGTGGCGCCACTGCGTCTGCACCGCGCACCAGGCGCGCACCGCGTCCCAGCATTCGGGGAGGACTCCGTAGGCCTCCTCGCGCCCCGCCTGCGGAGGCGGCTCGATCCCGAATGCGGCCGCGTCCTCGGCGAGCTCGTCGGCGCCGCGCGCGCCGCTCAGGAGATGGCGCGCGGCGCCGCGGAGTTTCCCTCGGGCAGGCCCGCGAGCCAGCGGACGTAGCCCGCCCCGACCGCGGCGGCGAAGTAGGGGATGTCGAGCAGCCGCGCCGCCGCCTCCGGGGAGTACTCGAGCGGGGCGCCGTCGACGTCCTCGATGTCCGACCAGCCGCACAGCACCTCGACGCCGAGGGGGCCGTCGCCCTCGCGCGCCAGCGCCTCGATCTCCGAGCGCGAGATGACGCGGAAGCGCACGGTGCACTCGTGCGGCCGGGGGCCCTCGGCCGTCGGCACCATCACCTTGAGGCGGTAGGGATAGGCCGCGTCGGGATCGGCGATGCGGAACATGGGGGCTGACTCCTCGGGGCTACTTGGCGACGATCTTGATCTCGTCGTTGCCGGCGTCGGCGTTCGGCAGGAGCACGATGGGCGCCTGCATCTGCCAGATGCCGTCGGACTCCTGGGACGACGGGGTGCCGAGCTCGACCTTGGGCGCGCTCAGCTCGATGATCTTCCCCGCGCCGACGCCGTGCACGATCTTGAGCGCGCCCGTGGTCCTGTCGCGGGCGCGCTTGACGGCGGCGAGCGTCGCGACCGTCACCGCGTCGATGGTGAGTTGGCCGGTGACCTCGCGGCCGGTGATGACGGCCTCGTTCGCGCCCACCGCGTCGCGCCACACGACGTTCGAGCCGTACTCGATCGAGGCGGCGCTCATGACGAGGCCCGTCTCGCCGTGCAGCTCGAAGGTCGGGGTGCCGGCGTCGCTCACCGGCACCGGGTCCTTCCACGCGGCGTAGGCGGCGTCGGTCGGGAGGGCCTCGTCCGAGGGGTCGGCGTAGGACCCCCGGAAGGTGAAGCGGATGCGCGGCACCTGGCCCGGCGTCAAGTCGAGCGACCACGTGCCCCGGCAGCCGGCGAGGACCTGCTTGGTGCCGTCGACCAGGAGGACGATGGTGAGGCTCGGCTCGCTCGCGCTCACCGGGACGTAGGTGACGGTCGCGCCCGCGGCGACGGTCTCGCTCATGCCGCACGCCCGCAGCAGCTTGCCCCAGGCGGGCGCGGTGCCGGCGGCGCCGCTCGAGGCGTACTCGACGCTGAACGAGATCTCGGCGTGCACCCCCGTCGGGATGGTGGGGCTCGCGCCGTGGTGGGCGCGGTCGAGCTCGCGCGAGACCGAGTCGCCCGCGATGGGGGTGAGCTCGACGTCGGTCGCGAGGATCGCGTCCGCCGCCGCGCCGGGGGTCTCCGCCGTGCCGGAGGTCCCCTCGATCTTGGCGAGCAGGACCTTCTTGCGCCAGATGAGCGCGGCCATCAGCTATCTCCTTCCGTCGTCTTCGTCTCGCCGGCGTCGCCGGCGGCTTCGTCCCGGGGCGGCGCGGCCGGGCGCGGCTCGCCGCCGTCCTCCGGGAGGCGCGTCAAGGCGCCCGTCTCCGGATCGCGGAGGTAGCGCCCGCCGTCGGCCGGCCACGGCCACTCGCTCTCCGGGACCCGGCGCCCCCGTTGCTTGCCCGCCACCGCTCGCCCTCCCCTACGCCGCCTGGCTCACGAGCTCGTCGGCCTCGTACTCGTCCTGCCACCAGGCCGTCGAGCCCGCGAGCTGCACCAGGCGCCCGCGCCGGAAGCCGGCCGGCCCCGAGGCCGAGGGCGGCGTCCAGCCGAGGAGCGCCCGGCGCACGCTCTCGCGCGCGCCCTCGATCTCGCTCACGGCCGCCTCGCCGCGCCGGTCGCGCCGGTTGGTGACGGCGAGCGTCACCGCGACCCCGGCCCGCACCATCTGGCGCACCGTCCCGATCGCGTCGGGTTGCGAGAGCGCCGCCTCGTCGAGCGGCGCGACGAACGCGACGTCGCGCTGCTGGTCGGCCTTGGCCGCCGCGAGCTCGGCCGCGCCCTTGACCTCGAGGTCGGTCTCGCTGCGCAGGCGCTCGATCCACTCCGCGATCCGCACCGCCCTACTCCTGCGCGATGACCCAGGACGTGCTCGCGCGCGCGAAGACCGGCTCGCCGCCCTTCGCCCCGTAGCGCGCGCCCGACTCCGCCGCCGGCGGCGAGAGGTCCGCACGGCCGGCCGCCACGTCCGCGAGCCACTTCATGGTCTGGATGTAGACCACGTAGCGCGGCGCCCCGGACTCGCCGCCGAAGAGCTTGAAGAGCGCGATGTCGAGGGTGCGCGTGCGCACGATGGCGGCGTGGCCCGGGTCGTCCGCGAGCGCGCCCAGGTAGCTGTCCACCTCCGCGCTCGCGTCGGCGAGCTCGCGTTCGAGGCGGGCCTTGGCGGCGGCCAAGTCGGCGGCCTCGACCCCCTCGCCCACCGCCGCCTCGTCGGCGGCGTAGGCGGCGAGCGCCGGGCCGTCGACGGCGATCGCGTCCGGAGCCGCGGCTTCGGCGAGCTCCGACCAGGGCGCCCGCAGGGCGAGGTCGTCGAGGGTGGCGTGGACGGTCACGGCCGGCCGCGCCTCAGGTGTGCAGCGA
Source organism: uncultured Ectothiorhodospiraceae bacterium (assembly GCA_964608875.1). Classification (GTDB taxonomy): domain Bacteria; phylum Pseudomonadota; class Gammaproteobacteria; order HK1; family HK1; genus JAJDXW01. The sequence continues at coordinate 2,977 of CAZSPS010000404.1, read as the reverse complement.
GACGTAGGCCGCGGCGGGGGCGGTCGTGGCCGAGAGGCGGATGGCCGTCACCGCGGGGGAGAGCTCGACCAGCTCCGCGGACGAGCCGCCGCCGGAGAGCTCGATCGCGGCCCAGCTCGCGTTGCCGGCGGCCACGTCGGCGCCCGCGCGGGTGCTGGCTTCGAGGGCGGCGGCGCCGCCCTGGCCCGGCGCCACCGTCACGGCGGCGTGGGCGTAGAGGACGTCGGGCAGGACGTAGACGGCGCTCTCGCCCGCGGCCGCGGCGAGGGAGCGGTGCCCCCTCGTCGAGCTGCGGAGCGCTTCGGCCGCCGGGTCCGCCGCCATGCCGCGCTACTTCGCCGGCGCTTTCTTGGCGCCGGCGGCGGGCGTCTTGGCCGCGGGCTTCGGCTCGGCCCCGCCGGCCGGCTCCCCGCCGGCGGCCGGCTCCGGCTCGTCCGCCGGCGCCGCCACCGCATGGACGATGACGCGGGGCTCCGCCCGCAGCTCCTCGAGCTGCTCGTCCGTGAAGTCGCCGACGGGCAGCACCCGGGACTCGAGGCCCCAGGCGCGCCCGGCGCGGCGGAAGCCCTCCTTGGTCGCCGTGACGCTGATCCAGCCGGTGCTGGTGAGATCGCTCGACATCGTTCCGTCCCTCCTCAGGCGAGCCACGGGGTGACGATGGCCGTCGCCGTTCCGCGGTAGACGTTGGTGGCGCCGTTGGCCAGGCGCTCGGCCGAGAGGATCTCGAGCGCCTCCTTCTCGAGCGCCGGCGGCACGATGAGGTGCGTCGGGCGGATCCCCATCGGCCGGCCCTCGTCGCCCTTGAAGGCCATCATGGCCTCGCGGGCGGCGCCGTAGGCCGCGGCGTTGAGGGTCTGCTTCGAGCCGTAGGCCGTCTGCCACAGCCCGTAGCCGACGGCGTGCCGGGCGCGCACCCCGTAGCGGTAGGTGTCGCGCATGAAGGCGTGCTCGTCGCGCATGTCGTCCATGCGCACGAGCTCGGCCGGGGTGCGGCGCTGGAAGATGATGGGTTTGAGCATCCGCGAGCCGTCGATCAGGAACCACGCGGTCCCGGCGCCGCCGCCGGTGTTCGACACGCTCGCCCCCTCGACCGGGTGGTCGGAGTCGAAGAAGTACTGCCCGTCGTAGCACTCCTCGCTGAACCCGTCCTTGAGCGCCTGGTACACGAGCTCGCACGGGTGCGCGCCGGCGGCCCGGCCGAGCTCGTTGAACAGCGGGGCGTACACGCCGTAGCGGTCGTCCTCGATGTGCTTGCGCTTGACCTCGACGGTGTTCTCGTAGAGCTCGTTCTCGATCGCGTAGCCGTGCTCGGCGATGCCCCGCAGCACGCGCTCGCCGACCCACTTCTTGAGCCCCGGCGCCTGTCCGAGGAAGCCGTACTCCTCCTCGGCCGTCATCGAGGGGACGGTCAGGGTGAACGGCTCGTGGTCCGCGGGCGCCTGCCCGAAGCCGTCGCGGAAGGCCGTCGAGAACCCGCGGTAGAGCAGGGTCAGGTTGCCGCTGTTGACGATCATGATTCAGGCTCCGCTGACGGTGTAGGTGGTGAGCCGGACGACGATCTGCCCGTCCTCCTCGGCGAGGATGCGCCCGAAGGCCGAGCGCCCCGAGGAGGCGTCGGTGACGGTGTTGTCGTCGTCGGCGTAGGCCGGCTTGCCCGGCACCGCGGTGCCGGTCTTCTCGAAGCGGAAGGCGCCGGCGACCTGGACCTCCACGCTCTTGTCGCCGGCCGAGCCCGAGGAGTTGTCGGCGGGCTCGAGCGCGACGCCGACGATGGTCTTGCTCGCGGCCTTGGCGTGGGCCTTCACGCGCCCGTTCGCGTCGATCTCGACGAGCGAGCCCTGGCGGACGTTGGACGCCGCCTGGACGGGGAAGAGCGCGCGGTCGCCTTCGCGCCAGGCGCGCGAGATGTTCGCGGCGAGGGCCGTCATGCCGTTGCCTCCTCGGTGCGGGCGAGGTCCGCGGCGCGCACCTCGCGGTACTTGTCCTCCTCGATGCCGAGCCGCTGGCACATGGCCTGCTCGGCGGAGCTGATCGGGCCGTCGGCGCCGGACGGCGGGGCGCCGGCCTGGGCCGAGGCGCCGCCGGCGGGGAAGAGCGCGGGGGTCGCGTCGACGAACTTGGCGAAGGCGTCGGGGTTGGCCGCGGCCTGCTCGAGCGCCCACTCGCGCTGCGCCGGCGCGAGCTTGCCGGCGCGGGTCGCGGCGTCCACCGCGGCCTCCGCCGCCGCCCGCGCCGAGCGCTCCTCGATCGCGGCGAGGCTCGCCGCCACCCGGTCGAAGTCCGAGCGCGGCACGTAATCCTCAATGCTCGGGGAGGCGCCCCCGCCGGCGGGCGGTCCGGCGCCCCCCGCTCCGGGCGCCTTCGCCCCGGGGCGCGCCTTGGCCGCGGCCAGGACCGCCTCCGGCGCCGCGTCCTGGGCGAGGCCGAGCGCGGCGGCGATCTCGCCCACGGCGCCCCGCGAGCGGGCGAGCTCCTGGACGTGGGCCTTCACGCCGGCGACGACCTCGTCCGCGTCGACGGGCACCGCGAGGACGCCCGCCAGGACGGCGAGCAACTGTTCGGGTTTCATGCTCTCTCCTTGCGCCCGCGCCAGTGCGGGCATGTCGAGTGCGGGGTTGTTCGTGAGCGCCGCCCTCGCGACCCAGGACACCTCGCCCTTGCGGTCCACGAAGAAGGTCGGCGAGAGGTAGCGGTACTCGCGGGCGGCGAGGTGGGCGCGCGCCTTCGGCGTCCACTCCACGCGCCCCCAGAGCGCGCCGGCGCGCACCTCGAGCTCGCCGATCCAGCCGGCCGCGAGGGCCTCGCCGCCGTTCCCGCCGGCGAGGTCGATCTGGTGGTCGTAGTCGACGGGGATGGCGACCCGGCCCGCCTTCGCGCGCGTCTCGCGCAGCACCGCCTCGGGGTCGGCGTGGCGCCAGCGCCGCCCGTCGCGCGCGGCGAGCTCGCCCGCGGGCATGAGCATGATCCACTCCGGCGG
>CAZSPS010000403.1:0-2101 GCA_964608875.1 uncultured Ectothiorhodospiraceae bacterium | reverse complement strand
CGAGCTGCTGGTGCGCGACAGCGACCGGGTGCCGGCCGTTTCGGTGTCGGCCGCGCCGGCCGTGTTCGAGGGCGACGCGCTCGTCTTCCCGGTGCGGATGGACGGGGTGAGCGCGCGCGCGGTGACGGTGGCCTACGCGCTCGGCGGCACGGCCGCGGCCGGTGCGGACTACACGGACGCCGGGGGCGGCGCGCTGACCCTGGCGGCGGGCGACACGGCGGGTGAGATCCGCGTGGCGACGCTGCGCGACGGTGCGGACGAGCCGGAGGAGACGGTGCGGGTGACGCTCACCGGCGTGACCCCCGGCGACGCCGCGATCCTGGGCGTCGGCGCGACGCGCGCGCTGGGCCGGGTCCGCGACGGGGTCCAGCCGGTCGTGTCGGTGAGCATCGACACGCCCGAGTATTCCGAGGGTCAACCCTTCCAGTTCACCTTCCGGCGGGAGGGGGGCAGCCTGGCCGGGCCGTTGACCGTCCTGTACGGCGTGACCCGGGACGGGGTCGCGCAAGTGAGCAACCAGCGGCAGGTCATTCCGGCGGGCGCGAGCACGGCGCTGCTCGGGAGCGGCCTCCAGGCCGGGGACGATGCCGACGGCGACAACACCTGGGTGCTCACCATCGGAGCCTCCCAGGATTACAGCATTTCCTCGTCTGCAGGCAGTGCCGAGCTGTTCGTGCGGGACAGCGACCTGCATCCGGCCATCAAGGTCTTCCCTCCCTTGCAACCGGCCTACGAGGGTGACGATGTCGTCTTTCCGGTGCGGATATCCAGGCCGGTGCGCACCAATGTCTCGATCACAGCCAACGTATTTGGCGGGACCGCCAGTGTCGGCAGCGACTACATCAACCCGTTTGGCGCCGGGGGCGCCCATGCCAGCGGGTTCATTATCCAGGCGGGGGACACGTACGCGGAGATCCGCATTCCGACGCTGCGGGACAACCGGGTCGAGCGGACCGAGACCTTCCAGATATGGCCGCACGATGCCACTGCTTCCTTCTTCGGCGGTTCCAGGCCCAGTGTTCGGAACCTGAGCTCGTTTGATTTCTGGGAAGGCAGGATCCTCGATGGTCGCCCGCCGCCGGTCGTATCGGTGACGGCGGACGCCGGCCAGTTCGTCGAAGGCGAGGACGCCGTGCTGACCTTCGCGCGCGAGGCGGAAAGCCTGGGCGCCGCCCTGGACGTGCGCTACCGGGTGTTCGACGCGGACCGCACCGTGCGCATCGAGCCGGGGCGGAGCGGGCGGGTGGTGCGGGTGCCGGTGCCCGAGGACGACGACGACGCGGACGAGGAGCGGCGCGCCGTCGTCCTCGACTCGGACGGCTACCTCGTGTCGCAGACGGCCGGCGCGGTCGACTTCGTCGTGGTCGACGACGACCGCAACCTGCCGCCGCCGGTCGTATCGGTGGCGGTGCAGGCGGCCGAGGTGGCCGAGGGCGAGGACGCCGTGCTGTTCTTCGCGCGCGGCGAAGAGGGCCTGGGCGAGGCGCTGAGCGTGTACTACCGGGTGGTCGAGGGCGAGGGAGCGGGAGCGGAAGAAGGGCCGATCCGCTCCGTCGTCTTCGAGGCGGACGCCGCCGCGCGGGAGCTGCGGCTGGCCAACCCCGAGGACGACGACGCCGAAGACGAGATCCGCACGGTCGCCGTCCAGCCCGCGCAGGGTTACCGCGTGTCGGAGAGCGCCGGCGAGACGCGCTTCGTCGTGCGCGAGGTGGACCGCGGCCCGGCGCTGCCGGTGGTCTCGGTGCTGGACGCGCCGGCGGTGGTCGAGGGCGAGGCGCTGGTGTTCCCGGTGCGGCTGTTCGGCGCCAGCGGGCAGGCGGTCACGGTCGGCTACACGCTGGGCGGCACGGCTACGGAGGACGCGGACTACACGGACGCCGGGGGCGGGATGCTGACCTTCGCGGCGGGCGATACGCGCAAGGAGATTCGCCTGGCGACCGTGGACGACGACGCGGACGAGCCGGCCGAGACGGTGCAGGTGACGATCGCGGCGCCGGCGGACGGCTCGGCGGCGCTCGGCGCGGCGACTGCGGTGGGCGCGCTGTCCGACAACGACCTGCCGGTGGTGACGGTGGCGCCGGCGGCGGGCGGCGCGACGGTG
>CAZSPS010000402.1:0-1686 GCA_964608875.1 uncultured Ectothiorhodospiraceae bacterium | reverse complement strand
TGGCCCGCCAACGCGACCGGGTTCAAGGGGACGGCCAGCGGCTCGGCGAAGCTGACCCCGCGCAAGGACCGGGGCCTGCTCAGCCACCACCCGGCGGACGTCAACGGCGACGGCATGATGGACCTGGTGTGGGTGGAGTGGGACGTGGACGGCAGCGACACCGACCACCACCTCAAGTACGCGCTCTCCGACGGCGCGATGCTCAAGCCCGCCCCGTTCGCCAACGGCGCGGCCTCCGTCGAGCACATGGAGGACGTGGGCCGGTCGTGGGCCAACGTGCTGGCCCGGCCCATCGACTACAACGGCGACGGGCGCACCGACGTGGCGTTGTGGCGGGCCCGGGACCCGGTGTGGCGCGTCCACCTGTCGGTGCCCACCGCCGCGGGCGGCTGGCGGCTGGACGCGGCGGCGGTCGCGACCCCGGTCACCCACCGTCTGGCCGAGTTCACCGACCTCAACGGCGACGGGCTGGCGGACGCCGTCTACAGCCGCGGCGCGACGGTCCTCGCCCGCCACCTGGAGCGGGACGCCGCCCAGCCGGACGCCTCCGGCACGCCCTACAGGTTCGGGGCGGAGGCGACCCTGCTCACCGTGTCCGGCGGGACGTTCGGGTCGTTGGCCGCCTCCGTCAACACCTCCCTGCTGGCGGGCGGCCACGACTTCAACGGCGACGGCCGGGCCGACTTCATCGCCACCACCCACTTCGAGGGCCAGCGGTCCGGGCAGAGGCTGGCACCCTCACGAACCGTCAACGGACCCTATGTCCAAGGCCCCAACGGCTGGACCCTTTACGCCGACTTCCGCGGCCAGAAGCTGCACGCCGCCGACTTCAACGGCGACGGCCTCACCGACCTGGTGCGCGAGGCCCGCGCCGGCAGCCAGGTGTTCCCCTACCTGGAGGTCAACACCGGCGCCGGGTTCGAGTCCCGTTACAGCACCCTCTCGCTCAAGCCCGGCGACGTGCGCATCCTGCCGCCGGCGGACCACAACGGCGACGGCCACCCGGACCTGGTCTGGCACGACCGCAAGGCCCAGGCCGTCCGCGCCCTGTCCTTCGACCCCGCCACCGGCCGGCTCGCCACGAGCCTCGGCGGCGGCATCGCCACATTGGCCCGCGGCGCCGGGAGGAAGGACGCCCACCTGCTCCTCGACGCCGACGGCGACGGCGCCGTCGACTACCTGAGGCTCTCCGACCTCAACGGGAAGGGCAAGCTGGAGACCTTTCCCTCCAACAATGCGGGCCGGTTTCCAAGGCAGGTCTCCAGAATCACGAACGGCCTCGGCGCGGCGACCGCCGTCACCCACGAGAGCCTGGCCCGCACCGACCACTACGAGCGCCTCGACGTGCGGCGAACCGTCGTCCGAACCCAGTTCTGCTTCAGCTTCGCCGGCGGCTCCGCCTGCGTGCCCTACGCCAACCCCATCGACGGCGACCTCAAGACCGTGGACGAGGACGGCAACCCCCTGACCCCGGCCCAGGTCGCGGCCAACGCCAAGGCCCTGCTCGACAAGCGGGCCAAGGCGTTCTACACGGCGCTGAACCAGGGCTGGCGCCTGCCCGCCGGGGCCCAGGCCCTGGGCCGGCACGGCCCGGTGCTGGAGTTCCGGGCGCCGGTGCCGGTGGTGGTCCGGGTGGAGGGCACGGCCCCCGCGGCGGGCGCAGCCCCCGGATCGGTGGCGACCGCC
>CAZSPS010000401.1:0-4481 GCA_964608875.1 uncultured Ectothiorhodospiraceae bacterium | reverse complement strand
AGCCGAGCAACGTGCTCCAGGTGAGCCTGCCGACCAACTTCCGCGCCGCCCGCTTCGAGTCGGACCAAGCCACCGGCCTGCTGCGCCGCCTGCAGGCGGACATCGAGGCCGTGCGCTACGACGACGGCAACGGGGCGGTCGAGCTGCCGGTCAAGCTCAAGGTGCACGACTCGGTGTTCGTGCCGCTCGCGAAGTGGAGCATGCTGCTCGCCGGCAACTACCGCTGCGTGCAGGAGAAGGAGATGCGCTCCATCCGCGACGCGGTGCACGAGGACCTCGAGCGCTCGCGCGCCGTCTACGAGTGGGTGAACGAAGTGTGCCGGACGATCGGCGCGAACGGCGAGGACCAGACCCCGTTCGAGAAGTACGCGAAGGCCGCCGAGGGGCTGACGAAGCCGTCGTCCGCGGCGCGCGCCCTGCTGGCGGGAGCGCCCTACATCGAGCGCACGGACCGGGTGGTGCAGTCCATCGCCGCCGGCAAGGGGCTGCGCTCGGAGGCGGTGGACGAGGGGGTGCGGCTGGTCGACGGCTGGCTCGCCGCCAACCGGCGCGCGGGGTAGGGACGCCCGGAGCGGAGAGAGAGGGAGGCACGCCTCATGCGCCGGCGACGGGTGGCGGCATGGGCCGGGGCGGCCCTCCTGACAGGCGGCGCGTGGCTCCTCTTTTCCCTGCGTCCGTCCCCGCCGCCTTCCGGGACGGCCGCCGCCGACCTGCACCGGCACCTGCTGGTCGAGGAGGTCGACACCCTCGCCACCGGCGCCGACGGGCGGGCGCTCCACCGGCTGCGCGCCGAAACGATGCGCCGCGCCGCCCCGGACGGGCCGTCCGAGCTCACCGCACCCCGCCTGACGGTGTTCTCCGAAGCGGGTGCGGACTGGCACTTCACGGCCCGGCACGGCGAAGTCTCTGCGGACGGCGGGACCATCCGCCTGCCCGGCCCGGTGCGGGGCTGGCGCACGGGAGGCTCGCGGCTCGAGCTCGAAACGCACGACGTCGTCATCCTCGCCTCGGAGCGCTACGGCGAGACCGAGCGGCCGGCCGTGCTGCACGGTGAGGGGTTCCGGGTCGAGGGCACGGGCATGAAGGTGTGGCCCGACGCGGACCGGGTCGAGCTCCGGAGCAGGGCCCGGGGCGACTTCCGCTCCGGGTGACGCCCCGTGCGGGTCCTGCGCACGCTTCCTCCGCTGCTGCTCGCCGGCTTCACGGCGGGCGCCGCGGCCCTTTCCACCGATCCGGACCAGCCGGTCCGGATCGTCGCCGACTCCGCGCTCCTCGACGACGCCGAGGGCATCGCCGTCTACCGGGGCAACGTCGCGATCCGCCAGGGCTCCCTGCTCATCGAGGGGGACGTCGTGACCATGTACTTCGACCGGGATCGCGACCTCTCGAAACTCGTCGCCGAAGGCGAATCGGCGCGCTTCCAGCAGCAACCCGAGGGCGGGGGGCCGTTGCAGCGCGCCACCGCTGACCGGATCGAGTACTACCTCGAAGACGACACCATGATCCTCATCGGCAACGCACGCCTCGCGCGGGGCGGGGACGAGATGCAGGCCGAGCGCATCTTCTACGACACGGCCAACGCCATGATCAAGGGCGGACCGGAGGGCGCGGGAGGGACGGGGCGCGTCACCATCACCGTCACCCCTTCCCCGGACAAGGAAGAGGAAAAGACGCAATGAGCCTGCTCAGGGCGGAAGGACTCGCCAAGCGCTTCGGGGCGCGGACCGTGGTCGACGGGGTGAGCCTCACCGTGCGCAGCAGGGAGGTGGTGGGGCTGCTCGGTCCGAACGGCGCGGGCAAGTCCACGAGCTTCCACATGATCGTCGGCCTCGTGCCGCCCGACCGGGGCAAGATCCGCATCGACGACGTCGACCTGACGGACCGCCCCATGCACGCGCGCGCGCGCCTCGGGCTGTGCTACCTGCCGCAGGAGCCGTCGATCTTCCGCAAGCTCACCCTGGAGCGGAACCTGCTGGCGGTCCTGGAGCTGCGCAAGGGCCTCGACGACGCCGCGCGGCGGCGCGAAGCCGCCGAGCTGCTGCGCACGTTCGGCCTGGGGCACCTCGCCGACGCCCGCGGGGAGAGCGTCTCGGGGGGCGAGCGGCGGCGCGCGGAGATCGCCCGCGCCCTCGCCACCCGGCCGCGCTTCATCCTGCTCGACGAACCGTTCGCGGGCATCGATCCGATCTTCATCAGCGAGTTCCACCGCATCATCCGGCTGCTGCGCGAGCGGGGCATCGGGGTGCTCATCACCGACCACAACGTGCGCGATACGCTCGGCATCTGCGACCGCGGCTACATCGTGAACGAGGGGCGGATCATCTGCGAGGGGGCGCCGGACGACATCGCCGCGAACCCCACGGTGCGCAGCGTCTACCTGGGGGAGCGGTTCGTCCTCTAGCCGCGCCCCCGCGCCCGCTCCGGGCCGCCGCATCGATCCGGGCCGGGCGAAGCGGTAGGATCGGCGCCAGGCATGAAACAGACCCTGCAACTCAGGCTCGGCCAGCAACTGGCGATGACGCCGCAGATGCGCCAGGCGCTGCGGCTGCTGCAGCTGTCCTCGCTGGAGCTCGAAGGCGAGGTGCAGGCGCTGCTCGACTCCAACTACATGCTGGAGAGGGAGGACGAGGAGCCGCACGACACCTGGCCGCAGGAGTACGTCCGGGCGCGCGAGAGCGCGAGCGGCGGCGACGGCGATGGCGGCGGCCGGGACGACGCCTCCCGCGACGGCCTCCCCGCCGCGGACGCCGGGGAGACCCTGCGCGACCGGCTCCTTTGGCAACTCCACGACGCCTGCTTCTCGGGCGAGGAGTACCTCGTCGGGACCGCCATCGTCGACGCCATCGGCGAGGACGGGTACCTCGAAGCCTCGGTGGACGACATCGCCGCCGCCCTCGGCGGACTCGGCTACCGGGCGGCGCCCGAAGAGGTGGAGTCGGTGCTGCTGCGCGTGCAGCGCTTCGACCCGCCGGGCTGCGGCGCGCGCGACCTCGGCGAGTGCCTGTCGCGGCAGCTCGAAGAGATGCCGGACTCCACCCCGCACCGGGAGCTGACGCTGCGCATCGCGGGCGCGCGCGGCCATCTCGAAGCGGTCGCCCGCCGGGACTCGGCCGCGCTCCGGCGCGCGCTCGGGGCGACGGACGAAGAGCTGGACGGGGCCCTCGCCCTCCTGCGCTCCCTGCACCCCCGGCCGGGGGCGGGCGCCGCCGGCGCGCCGACCGAGTACGTGAGGCCCGACCTGCTCGTGTCCCGTTCGCCGCGCGGCTGGCGGGTCGAACTGAACGCCGGCGCGATCCCGCGGCTGCGCGTGAACGCCCTCTACGCCGAGCTCGTGCGGCAGAGCGGGGCCGGCGGCGGGGCCGGGTCCGAAGGCGAGGGACCGTCGCCGCGGCAGCAGCTGGCGGAAGCGAAGTGGCTCGTGAGGAGCCTCAGCAACCGGGGCGAGACCCTGTTGCGCGTCGGCCGCGCCGTCGTCCGCCGCCAGGCGGCGTTCCTCGAACGGGGCGAGGCGGCGATGGCGCCGCTCGCGCTCCGCGACATCGCCTCGGAGCTGGACCTGCACGAGTCCACCGTCTCGCGGGTCGCCGCGCGCAAGTACGTACAGACGCCGCGGGGCGTATTCGAGCTCAGGCGCTTGTTCTCGAACCGCATCGCCACCACGGACGGGGGCGCCGCCTCCGCCGCCGCGGTGCGGGCCCGCCTGCGCGGGCTCATCGAGCGCGAGGAGCCGGGACGACCCCGGAGCGACCGGCGGTTGGCCGCGGACCTCGAGTCGTCGGGGTTCCGGGTGGCGCGGCGCACGGTCGCGAAGTACCGGGAAGCGATGGGGATCCCGCCGTCCCCGGTGCGCCGGCGCGCCGGCGCCGGCGGCCTGCGGCAGGCCCAGGGCGGCGTCTGACGCCTCCCCACCTTCCCCCGAACACACGGCACACGACACGACACACGGAGGAAACGACAGATGCAACTCAACGTCACCGGAAGGCGCCTCGAGATTACGCAAGCCCTGGAGACGTACGCGGCCGGCAAGCTCGAACGGCTCGAACGCCACTTCGACCACGTAACCAACGTGCACGTCATCCTGTCGGTCGAGAAGAACGGGCACCGGGCGGAAGCCACCGTGCACGTCACCGGCCGGGACCTCTTCGCCGACGCGACCGCGGCGGACATGTACGCCGCCATCGACGCGCTCGCGGCCAAGCTGGACCGCCAGATCCGGCGCTACAAGGAAAAGATGGGCGACCACCACCGCGATTCGGGCGGCATCAAGTCGCAACCGCCGTCCGGCCCCTGAGCGGCGGCTACCCCTCCTCTTCCAGACGTTCGAGGCGGCGGCGCGCGACGATGGCCTCGGACGATTCGGGGTAGGACTCCACCACCTTGCGGAACATCTCCGCGGCCTCGCGCGGGCGGCCCAGCTCCTGCAGGCTGAACCCCGACTTGAGCTGCGCCCCCGGGATCCAGGGGCTCTGCGGATGGCGCTC
>CAZSPS010000400.1:0-2044 GCA_964608875.1 uncultured Ectothiorhodospiraceae bacterium | reverse complement strand
GGGGGCGTCGTCCGGCGGGCAGCGCGAGTTCGTGCCGGTGCTCGCGCGCGCCGCGGTGGGGGCGGGCGTCTCGGGGGTGTTCATGGAGACCCATCCCGACCCGGAGCGGGCGTTGAGCGACGGGCCGAACGCGGTGCCGCTCGATGAGATGGAGCCCTTGCTGGAGACGCTCGTCGCCATCGACCGCGCGGTGAAGCCGGCGGCGTCGCCGTCGCCGGAGGCGCGGGCGTGAGCGCGGGTGAGCGCATCGAGTCCGTGCGCGCGCGCGAGATCATCGACTCGCGCGGCAACCCCACGGTGGAGGCGGAGGTGTGGCTCGCGGGCGGCGCGTGCGGGTCGGCCGCGGCGCCGTCCGGGGCGTCCACGGGCGCGCGCGAGGCGCTCGAGCTGCGCGACGGGGACCCCGCGCGCTTCGCCGGCAAGGGGGTGCTGCGCGCGGTGGCCGGGGTCGAGCGCGAGATCGCCCCCGCCCTGCGGGGCGAGGAGGCGGGCGCGCAGGAGCGCATCGACGCGCGCCTGCGCGAGCTCGACGGCACCGCCGGCAAGGAGCGGCTCGGCGCGAACGCGATTCTCGCCGTGTCGCTCGCGGCGGCGCGCGCGGCGGCGGCGGCGCGCGGGCTGTGGCTCTACGAGCACCTCGCCGCGCTCGCGGGGCGCGCCGGCGAGGCGGCGGTGATGCCGGTGCCGATGATGAACGTGGTGAACGGGGGCGCGCACGCCGACAACAACGTCGCCGTGCAGGAGTTCATGGTGATGCCGTGCGGCGCCCCGTCCTTCCGCGAGGCGGTGCGGTGTGGGGCGGAGGTGTTCCACGCGCTGAAGGCGATCCTGCGCGCGCGCGGGCTCTCGACGGCGGTCGGCGACGAGGGCGGGGTGGCGCCGGACCTCGGCTCGGACCGCGAGGCCGTCGAGCTCGTGCTCGAAGCGGCCGCCGAGGCCGGCTACCGGCCGGGGGAGGACGTGTTCGTCGCCATCGACGCCGCGAGCTCGGAGTTCCGGCAGGACGGGCGCTACCGCTTCGGCGGCGAGGCGCTCGACGCCTCCGCCTTCGCGGCCGTGCTGGAGGGCTGGGTGGACGAGTTCCCCATCGTGTCCCTCGAAGACGGCATGGCGGAGGACGACTGGGAGGGCTGGGCGGAGCTGACGGCGCGCCTCGGAAGCCGCGTGCAGCTGGTGGGGGACGACCTGTTCGTGACCGACCCCGAGCTCGTGCGGCGGGGAGTGCGCGAGGGGATCGCGAACGCGGTGCTGGTCAAGGTCAACCAGATCGGCACGCTGTCGGAGACGTTCGAGACCATCGAGGTGGCGCGCGCGGCCGGCTACGCGGCCGTGGTCTCGCACCGCTCCGGCGAGACCGAGGACACCTTCATCGCGGACCTGGCGGCGGCCACCGGCGCGGGCCAGATCAAGACCGGCTCGATGAGCCGCTCCGAGCGGGTGGCGAAGTACAACCGGCTGCTCCGCATCGAGGAGCGCGAGGGCGGGCGCGCGTCGTGGCCCGGCGCGGCGGCGCTCGCCGTCCGCGCGCGCGCGCCGAAGGAGCGGACGTGAGGACCTGGCGCGAACGCGAGCGCCCGGTGTGGCGGACCCGGCGGCCCCGCTGGAAGCGCCCCGCGACGTGGTTCGGGGTCGTGCTTGCCGCCGCCTTCCTCGGTCTCCAGTACCGGCTGTGGCTCGGCGACGGGGGCGTCGTCGAGCTCCTGGGGCTGCGGGCCTCGATCGAGGCGCAGCACGCCGAGAACGAACGCATGCGGGCGCGCAACCGGGAGCTCGAGGCCGAGGTGCTCGATCTGAAGACCGGCCTCGAGGCGCTCGAAGACCGGGCGCGGCGCGAGCTCGGCATGATCCGGGAAGGCGAGACCTTCTACCTCATCGTCGAGGAACGATGACCCCGCCCGCCGGCGGCGGCGGCGGGGCGCTGTGGGGGCTGGTGGCGGCGGCCGGCGCCGGAGCGCGCTTCGGCCCCCCCGGCGCGCCGGGGGGGCTCCCCAAGCAGTACGCGGAGCTGGACGGGCGTCCGCTCGCGGCGCACGCCGTGGAGCGG
>CAZSPS010000399.1:0-5160 GCA_964608875.1 uncultured Ectothiorhodospiraceae bacterium | reverse complement strand
TGCACCTCGTCCACGAACAGCACCGTGCCCCGGCCCGCGGTGCGGTTGGCGCGCGCCGCCTCCACCGCCGCCCGGATGTCCTTCACCCCGCCGAGCACGGCGGAGAGGCCGATGAAGTCCGCATCGCCCGCCCCGGCCGCGAGCCGCGCGAGGGTGGTCTTGCCCGACCCCGGAGGGCCCCACAGGATCATCGAGTGCAGGCGTCCGCTCTCGAGCGCCACCCGCAGCGGCTTGCCCTCGCCCACCAGGTGGGCCTGGCCCACGAACTCGGAGAACGCGCGCGGGCGGAGCCGGTCGGCGAGGGGCGGCGCGGGCGCGGCGGGCGCGGCGGGCGCCGGCGCCCGCACGTCATTCCCCGTGGACGACATCGGTGCCGGGCGGGGGGGTGAAGCGGAACAGCGCCTCGTCGAGCGCGGCGCCGTACTCGAAGCCGTGGAAGTCGATGCGGGTGGTCTGGCCGAACCCGTCCTCCATCTCGATCCGGCGCACCTCCCCTCCCGCGAGGCCGACCCGCATCGCCCGGAACGGCGTGTCGGGCTCGCGCGGCACCAGCTCCACCCGCTCGAACCCTTCGGCGGCGGGGAGGACGGCGGTGCGGAAGTATCCGTCGAGCTCGCGGGGGTGGGCGAAGAGCAACGCGGGAGTGCCCGCGACGGCGCGCTCGGCGGGCCACACCGTCACCTGCTCGAGCTCGGCGTCGTACCACCACACGCGCTCGCCGTCGGCCACGATGAGCTGGCGTTCGGGCTCCTCGTACTCCCAGCGGAAGCGGTCCGGCCGGTGGAAGGCCATGACCCCCCGCGAAGCCCGGAGCCGGTTCCCGCCCTCGTCGAACATGGACTGCGCGAAGCCGGCGCGCAATGTCGCATGGGACGCGAGCCACGCCTCGAGCCGCGCCTTCGGCCCGCCGCGGCCCTCCTCCTCGGCAGCGGCGGCGAGCGCGGCCACGGCCGCCGCCAGCGCCAGCACGACCGCGGCCGGGAACGACCGCCGCCGGCGCCGCCGGTCCGCAGGGGTCCCGCCCGGCGGCCCCGCCCGGCGGCCCGGCGCCTGTGCGCGGGTCTCCATCACTCGGGCGGCGGCGGCGCCAGGACCTCGCGCGAGCCGTTCGGCTGCAGGGGCCCCACGACCCCGGCCGCCTCCATCTGCTCGACCATGCGCGCCGCGCGGTTGTAGCCGATCTTGAGCCGGCGCTGCACGCCCGAGATCGAGGCCCGCCCCGACTCGGTGACCATGCGCACCGCCTCGTCGTACAGGGGGTCGGCCTCCGCGTCCTCGCCCTCGGCGGCGCCCGCCTCCGGCCCGCCGAACCCTTCGCCGCCGCCTTCCAGCACCTCGCTCACGTAGTCCGGGTCGCGCTGCGAGCGCAGGTGCTCGACCACCCGGTGGACTTCCTCGTCGCTCACGAAGGCGCCGTGGATGCGGGCCGTCGCCTGCATTCCCGGCGCCAGGTGGAGCATGTCCCCGTGCCCGAGCAGCTGCTCCGCCCCGCCCTGGTCGAGGATGGTCCTCGAATCGACCCGCGAGGAGACCTGGAAGGCGATCCGGCACGGCACGTTGGCCTTGATGAGCCCGGTGATCACGTCCACCGAGGGCCGCTGCGTGGCGAGGATGAGGTGGATGCCCGAGGCGCGGGCCTTCTGGGCGAGCCGCACGATGAGCTGCTCGATCTTCTTCCCGCTCACCATCATGAGGTCGGCGAGCTCGTCCACCACCACCACGATGAGCGGCAGCGGCGCGGTCAGCAGGGCGCCGCCGTCCGCGCCCTGCTCCCCGTCCTCGGCCGCGCCCCCGCCGCCGAGCGGATCGCGCAGCGGCTCCCCGGCCGCCACCGCCTCGCGCACCTTGCGGTTGTAGCCGGCGAGGTTGCGCACCCCGAGCGCGGACATCAGGCGGTAGCGGCGCTCCATCTCGCCGATGCACCAGCGGAACGCGTTGGCCGCGTCCGTCATGTCGGTGACCACCGGCGCGAGCAGGTGCGGGATGCCGTCGTACACCGAGAGCTCGAGCATCTTGGGGTCCACGAGGATGAGCCGCACCTCGTCGACCCCCGCCTTGTAGAGCACGCTCAGGATCATGGCGTTGAGGGCCACGGACTTGCCCGAGCCGGTGGTGCCGGCGACCAGGAGGTGGGGCATGCGCGCCAGGTCCACCGTGACCGGCCGCCCGCCGATGTCCTTGCCGAGCCCCAGGGTGACGGGCGAAGCGCTCTTCTCGTAGTCGGCGGAGCTCAGGATCTCGCTCAGGTAGACCGTCTCGACCTCGTCGTTCGGGACCTCGAGGCCGATCACGGACTTCCCGGGGATGACTTCCACGATGCGCACGCTCACCGTGGACAGGGAGCGGGCGAGGTCCTTGGCGAGCGCCGTCACCCGGCTGACCTTGAGGCCGGGCGAGGGCAGCAGCTCGAAGCGCGTGATGACCGGCCCCGGATGCACGGCCACCACCTCCATCTCGAGGCCGAAGTCGCGCAGCTTGCTCTCCACCTGCCGCGACATCGCCTCGAGCGCCGCGTCCGACATCGCCCGCGGCCGGGCGGCGGGCGCATCGAGGTGGGCCAGCTCGGGCAGCGCCGGGCTCTCGGGCTCGAACATCTCGCGCTGGCGCTCGCGCGCCGCGCGCGGGCCGGACTCGACCGCGGCCGGCGCCGGCTCGATGCGCGGCGGCGCCTTGCGCCGGGGGGCGCGCCTGGCCCGGGTCTCGACGGTGCGGGTGCGGGCGCGGCGCGCGCTCGACACCTCGCGCCGCTCCCTCGCCCGGGCCGGCAGGCGCACCGCGGTGCGCAGCACGGCGAGGGTCGCGCGCCCCGTCGTCTCCATGACGGCGAGCCAGGAAGTGCGGGTGAGCAGCGGCCAGCCCGCGAGCAGTGCGGCGAGCAGCACCACCGTGCTCCCGAGGAACTCGAAAGGCGGCAGCAGCGCGCCGCTCACCACCACCCCCAGGATGCCGCCGGCGTCGACCGGCAGCGCGCCGCCGGCGCCGTGGTGCAGGCTCGCGAGCCCGCAGGCGGCGGCGAGCACCAGCGCGAGGCCGCCCGCCCGCGAGAGCCACGCGAGGCGCGTCCCGGCCGGCTCCTCCGGCCGGTGGTGCAGGTACGCCGCGAGCCCGCCGCCCGCGAGCAGCACCGGGAACAGCCACGCCACCCGGCCGAAGAGGTGCAGGAGCACGTCCGAGACCCAGGCGCCGACCGCCCCGCCGCGGTTGGCGAAGTGATCGGCCCCGCTGCGGAAGGACCAACCCGGGTCGCCGGGGTGGTGGCTCCAGATCGCGATGGCGAGGAAGACGCCCGCGCCCGCGAGCGCGGCGAGGAGCGCCTCGCGTCCGCCCCGGCCGAGCGCCCTGGAGAAGATCCGGGCGCGCCTGCTTGGAATGGTCTCGGCCAACCGGGAACGCGCCGCTCGTGACACCAGGCCGCGATTATCGCCGGAATCCGCCCTCGTCTCAATCGAACCGCACGCCCGGCCGCCGCCGGGGCGTATAGAATGGCCGCCCGCCCCGCCGCCCTCGAAGGGAACCCGCGCGCCATGCCCGAAGCCGCCGCCCCCGTCCGGCACTGCCGCCTGCTCATCCTCGGCTCCGGTCCGGCCGGCTGCACGGCGGCGGTCTACGCGGCCCGCGCCAACCTCCGGCCGGTCATGATCACGGGCCTCGAAGCGGGCGGGCAGATGACCACCACCACGGACGTCGACAACTGGCCGGGAGGGCCGGAGGGCCTCCAGGGCCCGGACCTGATGGCCGGGATGCAGGCCCACACCGCCCGCTTCGGCACCGAGTCGATCTTCGACCACATCCACAGCGCGGACCTCGGGCGGCGCCCCTTCGCGCTCACCGGCGACCGGGGCGTCTACACCTGCGATGCGCTGATCGTCGCCACCGGCGCCTCCGCCAAGTACCTCGGCCTGCCGTCGGAGGAGCGCTACAAGGGCGCCGGGGTGTCGGCCTGCGCGACCTGCGACGGCTTCTTCTTCAAGGACCAGCCGGTGGCGGTGGTCGGGGGCGGCAACACCGCGGTCGAAGAGGCGCTGTACCTCTCGAACATCGCCTCCACGGTGACCGTGGTCCACCGCCGGGACCGCTTCCGGGCGGAGAAGATGCTGGCGGACAAGCTCATCGGCAAGACGCGGGACGCGAACGTGGCCATCGAGTGGAACCACGTGGTGGACGAGGTCCTGGGCGACGGCTCGGTGGTGACCGGGCTGCGTCTGCGCGACACCGGCTCGGGCGCGGCGCGCGAGCTCGAGGCGAGCGGGGTGTTCATCGCCGTCGGCCACGTGCCGAACACGGCCGTGTTCGAGGGACAGCTCGAGATGGAAGGGGGCTACATCCGGGTGCGGAGCGGGCTCGAGGGCAACGCCACCGCGACCAGCGTGGAAGGCGTGTTCGCGGCCGGGGACGCCGCCGACCACGTGTACCGGCAGGCCGTGACCTCGGCCGGGAGCGGCTGCATGGCGGCCCTCGACGCGGAGAAGTACCTCGAAGCCCTCGCATGAGGCGGCGGACGCGCCGCCCTTGCTCGAGCCGGGCGCCGCGCCGGACTCGTTCCCCGACCCCCGCCGGGCGCCGGCCGACCGGCCGCTCGCGGCCGGGGGCGGCCTCGGGGTGGAGCGCCTGATCGCGGCGTACCGGCGGGGGGTGTTCCCGTGGTACTCCGAGGGCGAGCCCATCCTGTGGTGGTCGCCGGACCCGCGCACGGTGCTCGTGCCCGGCGAGCTCAGGGTCTCGCGCCGCCTCGCCCGCCGCCTTCGCCGCGGCGAGTTCGAGGTGACGGAGAACGCCGCCTTCGACGAGGTGGTGCGGGGCTGCGCCGCGCCCCGCCGGGACGGCGGCGGCACCTGGATCACGCCCGCCATGCAGAGCGCCTACTCCGCCCTGCACCGGGCCGGCCACGCCCGCTCCCTCGAGTGCTGGCGGGACGGGGCGCTCGCGGGCGGTCTCTACGGGGTGGCGGTCGGCGCGCTGTTCTGCGCGGAGTCCATGTTCTCGCGCGCCCCGGACGCCTCCAAGACCGCCCTCGCCGCGCTCTGCGGGCGCGGCTACGCCCTCATCGACTGCCAGGTCCCGAGCGCCCACCTGCTCGGCCTCGGCGCGCGCATGGTGCGGCGCGCGGAGTTCCTGTCCGTGCTCGAACGCTGCGCCCGCCTGCCCTCCCCGCCCCCGATC
>CAZSPS010000398.1:0-2055 GCA_964608875.1 uncultured Ectothiorhodospiraceae bacterium | reverse complement strand
TCGGCCTCCAGCGTCACCAGCGGCAGGTCGTTGTCCGCCAGCGTGCCGGTGGCGGTGGCCGCGCCGAGCGTAGCGCCGCCGGCCGGGGTCGCGCCGGTGAGGGTCACCGTCACCGTCTCGTCCGCCTCGTCCGCGTCGTCGTCCGCCGTCACCAGCCGCACCTCGCGCTCCGTCACGCCCGGCGCGAAGGTGAGCGCGCCGCGCGCGAGGTCGGTGTAGTCCGGCCCCGAAGCGGCGGTGCCGCTCAACGCATAGGCCACCTCGAGCGTGCGACCGCTCGCCGCGTCGAGGCGCACCGGGAAGACGAGCGTCCCGCCCTCGGCCACCGCCGCCGCAGGCGCCGCGATGGACAGCCCCGGCGCGGGGTCGTCGTCCGCCACCTCGACCGACGCCGACGCCGGGTCGCCCGGCCGCCAGACGCCCGTACCGGTCTCCGGCACGGTCAGGGTCAGCACCCCCGCGGCCTCGTCCAGCGCGTCGTCCTCCGTCGCCAGGGTCACGGCCGCCGTGCTCGAACCGGCCTCGAAGGTGACGGTGGGCGGGACGGTCGCCGACGCCGCCAGCGCCGAGGCGGGGTCGGCCACCGCGACCGCGACCGTGAGCGCCGCCGCCGTATCCCCTTCGCGGGTCAGGGTGAAGGCCGCGTCGTCGCCTTCGGTGACCTGGGCGGCGTCCGCCGCCACCGTCACCAGCGGCGCATCGTCGTCGCGCACGCCGAACCGGGCCTCGCCCGACGCCGCCGACACCTCGTAGCCCTGCCCCGCTTCGACCGCCACGCGCCAAGTCTCGTCCGCGCCGTCGTCGTCCTGGGCGGCGGACCACTCGATCTCGTGCGTCGCCGAGTCCGCCGCGAAGACGGCGGTAAGGATCGGCGGCCGGGCGCCTTCGGGGGCGATGCTGTAGGTGACGGAGAGGGCGCCGCCCAGGGTCGCCGGTTCCCGCGTGAAGGTGAGCGTGACGCTGCCTCCCTCGTCCACCTCCGGCGCGGACACCGCCACCGACACCACCGGTACCGTCGGCGGGCCGGGCGGCGCCCTGTCCGTCACCTACAGCATCGCCCCCGAAGGCGCCCGGCCGCCGATCCTTACCGCCGTCTTCGCGGCGGACTCGGCGACGCACGAGATCGAGTGGACCGCCGCCCAGGACGACGACGGCGCGGACGAGACCTGGCGCGTGGCGGTCGAAGCCGGGCAGGGCTACGACGTGTCGCCGTCGGCGGGCGAGGCCCGGTTCGGCGTGCGCGACGACGATGCGCCGCTGGTGACGGTGGCGGCGGACGACGCCCAGGTCACCGAAGGCGACGACGCGGCCTTCACGCTGACCCGCGAAGGGGATACGGCGGCGGCGCTCACGGTCGCGGTCGCGGTGGCCGACCCCGCCTCGGCGCTGGCGGGGACGGCGACCGTCCCGCCCACCGTCACCTTCGAGGCCGGTTCGAGCACGGCGGCCGTGACCCTGGCGACGGAGGACGACGCGCTGGACGAGGCCGCGGGTGTGCTGACCCTGACCGTGCCGGAGACCGGTACGGGCGTCTGGCGGCCGGGCGACCCGGCGGCGGCGTCGGTTACGGTGGCGGACGACGACCCGGCGCCGGGGCTGTCGGTGGCGGCGCCCGCGGCGGCGGTGGCCGAGGGCGGGACGCTCGTGTTCCCGGTGCGCCTCGACGCGGCGAGCGGGCGCACGCTCGAAGTCGCCTATGCGCTGAGCGGCACGGCCTCCTCGGGTCCGGACTACACCGACCTCGCGCGCGGCGCGCTCACCTTCGCGCCGGGCGTGACCGAGCGCGAGGTGCGGCTGGTGACGGCGGACGACGACGCGGACGAGGCGGACGAGACGGTGGTGGTGACCCTCACCGGCGCGACCCCGGCGGGCGGCGTGGTCCTGGGCGCGGCCACCGCCACCGGCACGCTGGCGGACAACGACCTGCCGCTGGTGACGCTGGAGGCCGACGCGGCCACGGTCGCGGAAGGCGATGCGGCGGCGTTCACCCTGACGCGCGCGGGCGTGACGGCGGCGCCGCTCACCGTCCAGCTGGAGGTCTCCGACCCCGGCTCG
>CAZSPS010000397.1:0-7148 GCA_964608875.1 uncultured Ectothiorhodospiraceae bacterium | reverse complement strand
TACTACGCGGCGCCGGCGGACCCCGGCCTCGCCGCCGGCACCACGGACTACGCGGTGCGCTTCACCGCGGCGCTCGCGCACGCGAGCCTGTTCGCGGTGCAGTTCCACCCGGAGAAGAGCCAGCGCGCGGGGCTGCGGCTGCTCGCCAACTTCCTGGGGTGGCGCCCCTAGGGCGGCGCCCCCCTCCGTCCGATGTCGCTCCGGCAGAAGCGGCCCGGCCAGTCGATGAGCGCGGCGCGCGCGTAGGCCCTCTCGCGCGCCACCGCGAGGTCCGGGCCGACCCCGCATACGCACAGCACCCGCCCGCCCGCGGTCACCACCCGCCCGCCTTCGTCGAGCGCGGCGCCCGCGTGGAACACCCGCGTGTCCGGCAGCTCGCGCTCCAGCCCGCGTACCGGGTCGCCGAGGCGCACGGCGCCGGGGTAGCCTTCGGCCGCGAGCACCACCCCGAGCGCGTACCCCGGGTCCCACTCCGCCGCCCCCGGCGCCAGGCGGCCCTCGGCCGCGGCCAGGCACAGCGCCGCCAGATCCGAGCGCAGCCGCAGCATGATGGGCTGCGTCTCCGGGTCGCCGCAGCGCACGTTGAACTCGAGCACCCGCGGCGCGCCGTCGCGCCCGATCATGAGCCCCGCGTAGAGGAAGCCGGTGAAGGGCGCGCCCTCGGCCGCCAGCCCCCGCACCGTCGGCTCGATCACCTCGCGCATCACCCGCGCGTGCAACGCACCGGTCACGATCGGGGCCGGCGAGTAGGCGCCCATGCCGCCCGTGTTCGGGCCGGCGTCGCCGTCGTCGCGGGTCTTGTGGTCCTGCGACGAGGCGAGGGGCACCACCCGCTCCCCGTCCACCAGGCAGATGAAGCTCGCCTCCTTGCCTTCCAGGAAGTCCTCCACCACTACGCGCTCGCCGGCCGCGCCGAACGCCCCGTCGCGGAGCGCCGCTTCGACCGCGGCCACCGCCTCGTCGACCGTGCGCGCCACGGTCACCCCCTTGCCGGCCGCGAGCCCGTCCGCCTTGACCACCACCGGCGCGCCGCGCTTGCGCAGCTCGCGCACCGCCGGCTCGACCCGGTCGAAGACGGCATAGTCCGCGCTCGGGATGCGGTGCCGGGCGAGGAAGGCCTTGGCGAAGCTCTTCGAGCCTTCGAGCCGCGCGGCGGCGGCGCTCGGACCGAAGCACGCCAGCCCCTCGCGTGCGAGCGCATCCGCCACCCCCGCCACCAGGGGCGCCTCCGGACCGACGACGGTGAGGCCGATGCGGCGCGCGGCCGCGAACTCGACCAGGCCCGCGACGTCGTCGGCCGCGACGGCGGCGTTCTCGACCCCCGGCTCGCGCGCCGTGCCCGCGTTGCCGGGCGCGGCGTAGACCCGCTCCACCCCCTCGCACGCGGCGAGCTTCCAGGCGAGGGCGTGCTCGCGCCCGCCGCCGCCGATCACCAGCACTTCCACGGCGGGGAGGGTCCGGGCCGGCCTAGTGGAGGAAGTGGCGCACGCCGGTGAACGCCATCGCCATCGCGTGCTCGTCGGCGGCGGCGATCACCTCCGGGTCGCGCACCGAGCCGCCGGGCTGGATGACGGCGGCGATGCCGGCCTCGGCGGCCGTGTCGATGCCGTCGCGGAAGGGGAAGAAGGCGTCGGACGCCATCACCGCCCCCCGCAGCTCGAGCCCTTCCTCCTCGGCCTTGATGCGCGCGATGCGGGCCGAATGCACGCGGCTCGTCTGGCCGGCGCCGATGCCGAGCGTGGCGCCGCCGCGGGCGTAGACGATGGCGTTCGACTTGACGAAGCGGGCGATGCGCCAGGCGAAGCGGAGATCGGCCAGCTCCGCGGGCTCCGGGGCGCGGCGGGTGACGATGCGAAGGTCCCGCTCCGCCGCCGGCTCCCCGTCCCGCTCCTGCACCAGCAGGCCGCCGCCGCCGACGCTCCGCAGGACGAGCCGCTCCTCGTCCGCCGGTCCCGCCGGCCGGCCGGAGTCCTCCGCCTCCGGGAGGTCGGCTCCGCCGCCGCCGTCCGCCCCGGTGACCAGCACCCGCACGTCCGGCTTGCCCGCGAGCGCCTCCTCGGCCTCGGGCGCGAGCGCCGGGGCCGCGACCACCTCCACGAACTGCCGCTCCACGATGGTCCGCGCGAGCGCGCCGTCGAGCGGCCGGTTGAACGCGACGATGCCCCCGAACGCGGACACCGGGTCGGTGCGGTAGGCGCCCTCGTAGGCGCCGGCGGCGGTGTCGGCGACCGCCGCCCCGCACGGGTTCGCGTGCTTGACGATGACGCAGGCGGGGCGCTCGCCGCCGAGCGCGTGCACGCATTCGAGCGCGGCGTCGGCGTCGGCGATGTTGTTGAACGACAGCGGCTTGCCCTGCGCGAGCCGGGCCCGGGCCACCGCCGGCCGTGCGCGCGGCCCCGCCCCGGCCTCCGCCGCCTCCCGGCCGCGGTAGAACGCCGCCGCCTGGTGCGGGTTCTCGCCGTAGCGCAGGTCCGTCCGCGCCGCGAACTGGCGGGTATAGACCGGGGGGAACGCGAGGCGCGCCACCGGGTCCGCGTCCGGGTCGGTCACGGACCCGAGGTAGTTGGCGATGGCGCCGTCGTAGCCGGCGGTGTGCGCGAACGCCTTCGCCGCCAACTCGCGCCGGGTGCCGGCCGCGACCGCGCCGCCGCCCTCGTCCAGCTCGCGCAGCACGCGCGGGTAGTCGCCGGCGTCCACCACCACCACCACCGCGGCGTGGTTCTTGGCCGCCGCGCGCAGCATGGCGGGGCCGCCGATGTCGATGTTCTCCACCGCGTCGGCGAAGCGGCAGCGGGGTTCCGCCACGGTGCGCTCGAACGGGTAGAGGTTGACGGCCAGCAGGTCGATCGGCTCAATGCCGTGCTCGCGCATCACCGCGTCGTCCGTGCCGCGCCGCCCGAGCAGGCCGCCGTGCACGCGCGGGTGCAGGGTCTTGACCCGGCCGTCCATGATCTCCGGGAAGCCGGTGAGGTCGGAGACCTCCCGCACCGGGATGCCGGCGGCGGCGATGAGGCGCGCGGTGCCGCCGGTCGAGACCAGCTCCACCCCGAGCCGGTGCAAGGCGCGTGCGAAGTCTTCGACGCCGCGCTTGTCCGAGGTGCTGATGAGTGCCCGGCGCACGCGGAGCGCGCCGCCGCCGCCTCCGCTCACCGGCCGGGCGCCGCCGGGCCGATGCCGTAGGCGCGGAGCTTCTTGCGCAGGGTGCCGCGGCTGATGCCGAGCGCCCGCGCCGCCCGCCCCTGGTTCTCGTTCGTCGCCCGGATCACCGCCTTCAGCAGCGCGCTCTCCACCTCTTCGATCACGTCGCGGTGGAGGCTGTCGCACTCGTCCACGTCGATCCGCCCGAGCAGGCCATCGACCTTGGCGTCGATGAATTCGCCGAGGCTGCCCCGGTGGTGGAAGCCGTTGATGCCGGCCGGGGCCTTCCCGTCTCGCGCTCGCGTTCCCCGTTTCGCCACGCCTCGGTCCCTCCTTCCCGCTCCGCCGGGCGGCGCCCCGGACCCGGCCCGCATGGT
Source organism: uncultured Ectothiorhodospiraceae bacterium (assembly GCA_964608875.1). Lineage (GTDB taxonomy): Bacteria > Pseudomonadota > Gammaproteobacteria > HK1 > HK1 > JAJDXW01. The sequence goes on along the minus strand of CAZSPS010000397.1, from coordinate 3,633 downwards.
ACCGGGAAGAGAGCGGAGCACAAGCCCCGCCCGTGCGGCCGCAGGACGGGCCGTCCGTCAGACCGGGCGCAGGTCGAAGCTCACTGCGGCTTCGCGGGGCGCGACGAAGTCGAACGCGATGTCCACCCGCCCCCCCGGATCGATGCCTGCGGACCGCGCGGCGCCCTCGGGCAGGTATTCGTCCGGCCGGAAGGCGCGGCTCGCGATGGGGCGCCCGTCCTGCCCGTACAGCACGAACAGCATCGTGGGCAAGGGCCGCAGGACGTCCGTGCGGTTCTCCAGCGTAGCGCGGACGGTGACGACCCCCTGGTATTCGGCGTGCGGGCGCACCGTGCGCTCGACCACCCGCAGGCTCCGCCACTCGGCCCGCGTATCCGTGCGGCAGCCGGTCAGCGCGCACAGCTGCTCGATGGAGGGGGCGAGCGCCGGAACCAGCGCCATCACGTCGCCCGCCCGGAACCAGGTGTACTGGAAGAGGAAGCCCAGCAGCAGGAGGAAGGCCAGGGCGGCGGCCCAGCGGCGGCGGGGGCGGGGGTTGTGCGTCTTGGCGAGCTTGGCCAGGATGGCGGCGTTCTGGTACTGGCGGCGCGAGGCGTTCCGGCCTTCGCCGTATCCGGCCATGTGCACCGCCGGCATGGCGGTGTCCATGGTCTCGAGCGGGTCCCGGATGCCACGCACGTCTCCCACGGCCGGTTCCATCCCGGACCCCGGCCCTGGCCCCGGTCCGGGATCGGGGTCGAAGCCGGGGGCGATCGGTCCGAAGGCGGGGGCGCCGGCGCCGCCGTCCGGCCCCGGCATCCCGCGCGGCGGCAGCGGGGCGGCGAGGGCCTCCATGGTCCTGGCGTCCAGCAGCTCCTCTTCCTCGTCGTCGTCCGCGTCGAGCAGCACCCCCGCCCACAGCACCCGCCGCGAGGTCTCGTCGGGGGCCGACCACAGATGCAGGCTCGCGTCGAACGGCGCGAGGCACTGGCCGCACTTCACCAACCCGCCGGCCGCCCCCAGGTGCTCATCGGTGACGGCGAACCACGTCCGGCATTCCGGACAGACCGTGTACATGCGCACCCTAGCCGTCCCTCCTGCCCGCGAGCAGCGCCCAGCCGTCCTCGCGGACCGCCTCCGCCAGCCGGATCCATGGGGCGTAGCGCGCCGCGAGGCCGGGCGCCTGCGCCGCGAGGATGCCGGCCAGCATCAGCTCGCCGCCCGGCGCCAGCAAGCCCTCGAAGGTCCCGGCGAGCGCCGCGAGCGGACCCGCCACGATGTTGGCCGCCAGTACGTCCGCCGCCGGGCGGCGGCGGTCCTGCCGGCGCAACGCTTCGGGCAGGTCCTGCGGCGCCAGCGCCTCGAAGCGCTCCGCCATCCCGTTGCGCGCGGCGTTGGCGCGCGCGGCGTCGAGGGCGCGCGGGTCGACGTCGACCGCAAGGCAGCGCCCGGCGCCGAGCCGGAGCGCCGCGATGCCGAGGATGCCGGAGCCGCAGCCGTAGTCGACGACCAGGCCGCGCCCGGTGAGGTCGAGGCCGGCCAGCCGTTCGAGGCAGAGCGCGGTGCTCGGATGCGAGCCGGTGCCGAAGGCGAGGCCCGGGTCGAGGCGCACGACCGCGGCCGCGTCCCCTTCCTGCGCTTCCGGCTCCGCCCAGGTGGGGCACACCCGGAGCCGCCCGCCGCCGAACCGCATCGGCCCGAAGCGCTCGCGCCCCTTGCGCACCCAGTCGGCGTCCGGCAGCGCGCTCACCTCCGCCCGCTCCAATACCTCGCGGGGGACGTGCCGCGCGAGCCGGCCGCGGTCGGCGCTCCCGGAGAAGAGCCCGCACACCCGCACCGTCGGCCACAGCCGCAGGTCGGCCGGCCAGGGCTCGAACTGCGGCTCGTCGCCCGCGTCCTCGAACGAGACCGCCGCCGCGCCGGCCGTCTCCAACGCCTCGGCGAGCTCGGCCGCCCCGTGGCGGGGGCATTCGAGCGCGACGCGCACCCAGCGCGCCGCGCCGCCGCCCGCGTCCGCCTCGTACGTCCCATGCGTCCGGTCCATTCGGGAGCGGTCCCCCTCCTGCCGCCCGCCGCTACCGCGCGAGCTTGCGTTCAAGGTAGCCGATGCCGGCGCCGCCTTCCAGGAAGGCGGCGTCGTTCAGGAGCTCCCTGTGCATCGGCACGTTGGTGCGGATGCCCTCGACGATCACCTCGTCGAGCGCGGTGCGCATGCGCGCGATGGCCGACTCGCGCGTGTCCCCGTAGGTGATGAGCTTGGCGATGAGCGAGTCGTAGTTCGGGGGCACCGTATAGCCCGAGTAGAGATGGGTATCGACCCGGACTCCAGGCCCCCCCGGTGCGTGAAAAAACGTGATCTTGCCGGGACTGGGCGTGAACGTGACGGGATCTTCGGCGTTGATGCGGCATTCGATCGCATGTCCCCGGAACACCGCATCGGACTGCTTCCAGGGCATCCGCTCGCCCGCGGCGATGAGGATCTGGGCCTTGACGAGGTCGAAGCCGGTGACCATCTCGGTAACCGGGTGCTCGACCTGCAGCCGGGTGTTCATCTCGATGAAGTAGAAGTCCCCGTCCTGGTACAGGAACTCGAACGTGCCCGCCCCCCGGTAGTCGATGGCCTTGCACGCGGCCGCGCAGCGCGCCCCGAGCCGCCGGCGCGTGCGTTCGCCGATGCCGGGGGCGGGCGCCTCTTCGATCACCTTCTGGTGGCGGCGCTGCATCGAGCAGTCCCGCTCTCCGAGATGGATGGCGTTGCCGTGCGAGTCGGCCAGCACCTGCACCTCGACGTGGCGGGGGTTGTCGAGGTACTTCTCGAGGTACACCGTGCCGTCCCCGAACGCGGCCAGGGCCTCGGCGCGGGTCATGGTCACCGCGTTCAGCAGGTGGGCGTCGCTGTGCACCACCCTCATGCCGCGTCCGCCGCCCCCGGCCGCCGCCTTGAGGATCACCGGATAGCCGATGTCGCGCGCGATGCGCACGGTCTCGTCGGGGTCGTCCTCGAGGGGGCCTTCGGAGCCCGGAACGCACGGTATGCCGGCCCGGCGCATGGTGTCGATGGCGGAGATCTTGTCCCCCATCAGCCGGATGGTGTCCGGGGTCGGGCCGATGAAGATGAAGCCGCTCTGCTCCACCCGCTCGGCGAAGTCCGCGTTCTCCGAGAGGAAGCCGTAGCCTGGATGGACGGCCACCGCGTCCGTCACCTCCGCCGCGCTCAGCACGGCCGGGATGTTGAGGTAGCTGCGGGCGGGGTCGGGCGGCCCGATGCACACCGCCTCGTCGGCCAGCCGCACGTGCTTGAGGTCCCGGTCGGCCGACGAATGCACGGCCACCGTCCGGATCCCGAGCTCGCGGCAGGCGCGCAGCACCCGCAACGCGATCTCGCCCCGGTTGGCAATCACGATCTTGTCGAGCATCGCGGGGCCGCTACTCGATGATCATGAGGGCCTGGCCGAATTCCACCGGCTGGCCGTTCTCGACCAGGACCTCCTTCACCACCCCCGCGAACTCGGACTCGATCTGGTTGAGGATCTTCATCGCCTCGATGATGCAGACCACGTCGCCGGCCTCGACCCGCGAGCCCGGCTGCACGAACGGGTCCGCGCCCGGGGACGGCGCCCGGTACATCGTGCCCACCATGGGGGCCGTGACCTC
>CAZSPS010000396.1:0-2470 GCA_964608875.1 uncultured Ectothiorhodospiraceae bacterium | reverse complement strand
TACGACACGTTCCGGATGCCGGTCTACCCCACCCGGCGCAGCGCCGCCGTGCCGCAGCGCATCTACGACGCCACCCGCCGGGTCGCGGCCACCGCGAGGCTCGTGGACGGGGGCAACGGGGTCGGCGGCGCCACGGTCGGCATCCCCTTCCCGATCCCGAGCAACGGCCTGGAGGCGATCTGGAACCACCTGCTGCGCTACCGGGGCGAGACGGTGTCCTGCGTCCTCGGCCAGGCCGCGGTGACCCGCGGCGGCGCCTACACGATGGTGAAGTACGAGCTGGAGACCGAGGTCCGCTACTCGCTGCCGGGCATGACCGAAGAGCGGCTCGGCAACACGATGGTGCTGTTCAAGCAGAGGGTGGTGGCGCCGGCGCGGCTCGCGGGCGGCCTGCTGCTGGTGCACGAGACCATGAACCAGGTGCGCGAGCCGCGCAGCGCGTGGACCTACAACCCCGGCCAGCGCCGGGTGCGGCGCGCGCCGAACGTCGCCTACGACAACCCCGGCACCACCTCGGACGGGCTGCGCACCTCCGACCAGCTGGACATGTTCAACGGCGCGGTGGACCGCTACGACTGGCGGCTCGCCGGCAAGCGCGAGCTGATCGTGCCGTACAACGCCTACCGGCTGCACAGCGACGCCCTCGCCTTCGACGACATCCTCACGCCCCTGCACGTCAACCCCGAGCACCTGCGCTACGAGCTGCACCGGGTGTGGGTGGTGGAGGCGACGCTGAAAGAGGGCGCGCGCCACATCTACAAGCGGCGCACGCTCTACCTGGACGAGGACTCCTGGCAGATCCTGCACGCCGACATCTACGACAACCGCGACCAGCTGTGGCGGGTGTCGGAGGGGCACGTGATCAACTACTACGAGAAGCCGCTGCTGTGGCCGACCCTGGAAGTGCACACCGACCTGCAGGCGGGGCGCTACCTCGCCTTCGGGCTCGACAACGAGCTGCCGATGTGCAGCTGGGACAGCGCGTTCACGTCCCGCGACTTCACCCCGGCGGCCCTGCGGCGCGAGGGCCGGCGGTAAGCGGCAGGCGGGCGCGCGGACGGACCCGCCCGGGCGCCGCGCGCTTGCGCCGTACCGGACCCACCCGCCACGGAGCCGCGGGCGGCTCTCTTCCGGGCTCCGGCCCTGCTCCCACTCCCACTCCTGCCCCCGGCCGGGCCGAAAGGCTGCCACTGCCGGCCTTCCTCTCCCCTACCCGCTCTGCCGCCCTCCGAACTCTTCTCGCACTCTCCGTCCTCTTCGCCGTTGCCGTCGTCCCGGCGGCGGGCGGGGCGGATGCGGACTCCGGACGGCCCGGTGCGACGCCGCCGCTGCCGGCGGTCGAGGCGCGGCTCGCGGCCGAGTCGCTGCTGCTGGACGGGGCGGCGGCGGGCGACGGCGGGCGGCGGCTGGTGGCGGTGGGCGAGCGCGGCCACGTCCTCGTCTCCACCGACGCCGGCGCGAGCTGGAAGCAGGCCAAGACGCCCGTGCGCGCCCTGCTCACCGCGGTGCACATGCACGACGACGGGCGCAGCGGCTGGGCGGTCGGGCACGACGCGGTGATTCTGCGCACCGGCGACGGCGGAGATAGCTGGGAGCTCGCGCACTACGCGCCGCAGGAAGAGCGCCCGCTGCTCGACGTATGGTTCCGCGACGAGCGCACGGGCTTCGCGGTGGGGGCCTACGGCTACTTCCTCGCCACCGAAGACGGCGGGCGCAGCTGGCGCGCGCGCACCGTGCGCGAGGAGGACGACTTCCACCTGAACGCACTCGTGCCGGCGGGGGCGGAGGCGGGGCGGCTCTTCATCGCCGCGGAGGCGGGCACCGTGTACCGCTCCGACGACGGCGGCGGCACGTGGGACGTGCTGCCCTCCCCCTACGCCGGCTCGTGGTCCGGCGGGCTCGCCTTCGACGAGCGCCGGGTGCTGCTGTTCGGGCTGCGGGGGCGCCTGTTCCGCTCCGAGGACGGGGGCGAGAGTTGGACGCGGGTGGAGACCGGGACCCGCGCCACCCTCACCGGCGCGCTCCGCACCCCGTCGGGCGAAGTGCTGGTCACCGGCCTTGAAGGCACCTTGCTCACCAGCCGGGACGGGGGGCGCAGCTTCTCGCTGCGGCAGCTTCCCTCGCGCCGGGGGATCGCCGCGGCCCTGGCTCCGGCTGCGGTACCCGGCGTGGGTGCCGGCGGTGCAGCCACCGGCGGTGGCGGCGGCGACCGCGTGCTGCTGCTCGGCGAGTTCGGCGTCCGGCCCCTCACCGGGGCCGAATAGCCCGCCGCGCACGCCCCCGACGCCCGCCATGTCCGGCACATCCCCCGCATCCCCCGGCGGGCGTCGGGGGCGCGCGCGGCGGGCTACTCGGCCCCGGTGAGGGGCCGGACGCCGAACTCGCCGAGCAGCAGCACGCGGTCGCCGCCGCCACCGCCGGTGGCTGCACCGCCGGCACCCACGCCGGGTACCGCAGCCGGAGCCAGGGC
>CAZSPS010000395.1:0-20820 GCA_964608875.1 uncultured Ectothiorhodospiraceae bacterium | reverse complement strand
GAGTAGGACGCACGACGCGACCGGGAGACGCTCCCGGGACCGCGGTGCACCCGTCCTCTGAGGGGCGCGCAGTCCGCGGGGCGTTTCGCGCCCGCGGGTCTCGCCCACGCTGCCGCGCCGGGACGCGGGGGGCGGTGCTCGCGCTGTGTGCGGTACTCGCCGGCTGCGCGCCGTGGGCGCCGGAGGAGTCGGCCCGCGTCACCGAGAGCGCGCAAGCCGTGGGCCGCGACGTCGCCTCGGCACTCGGGCGAAGCCACGTGCCGCTCGGCGCTCCGGCGGTGCTGCATGTGGAGACCCAGCGGCCCTACACGGGACTTCGCCCGCTCGTGGCGAGCGCGAAGGACGAGCTGCCCGAGCGCTTCCTCGCCGGGGACGGGATCTCGATTCCGCTCGAGCGCGGGATGACGGCGCCGGAGATGGCGCAGTACATCAGCGCCGCCACCGGGCTCGCGGTGCGCTTCGTCGGACGGGCGCCGCCGCGCGGCGAGGGCCGCGCGGAGCCCCGCTTCGAGCGCCGGGGCGACCGGGTGCTCGGCGACGAGACGCGCTGGCAGGGCTCGCTCGCCGAGCTCCTCGACGAGTGGACGCAGGCGCTCGGCTACGAGTGGACCTTCGACCCCGCGCGTTCGGCGATCGAGGTGGTGCGCGCGATGAGCGCGGTGTACCAGCTCCACGCGCTCGGCGGCCTCCAGGAGTACAGCGTCGGCAGCGCGACCTCCGGGGGCGCCTCGGGCAGCGGGGAGACCTCGACGGCGGACTTCGCCCAGCAGGCGCTGCAGACGCAGTACCAGTACGATCCCTGGGCCGAGATCGAGGAGGCCGTCTCCGGCCTGGTTTCGGCCCAGACGCGGGTGGGGGTCTCTCCGGCGCAGGCGAGCGTCACGGTGACGGGGCTGCCCGCGGAGGTGCGTCGCGTGGGGCGGTATCTGCGCCACGTCAACCGCACGGTGCTGCGCCCCATCGAGGTGACGGTGCGCGTGTTCTCGGTGTCGCGCGATTCCGGCGCGGACTTCGAGACCGACTTCAGCGCCGCGCTGCGCTCCATCGCCGGCGGCTCCTACGACATCGTGTTCGAGGGCTCGCCGGGCACCCAGAGCGTCGGCGTGGTGCGCCCGGGCGCCGCGACGGGGCGCAACTCCCTGGAGGTGACGCTGCGCGCGCTGCGCAGCCTCGGGACGGTGTCGCGGGTGCTCTCGGCCGGCGTGCCGGCGCTCAATGGCGCGCCCGCGCAGTACTACGAGCTCGTGCGCCACACCTACCTCGCGGAGGTCTCGACCACGGCCAACGAGGGCGGGGTGTCGACGGAGCTTCGCCCGGGTTCGATCTCCTCGGGCTTCGCGATGAGCTACGTCGGGCGCATCACCGGCCCGGGCGAGGTGATGCTGCGCATCTTCGCGAGCCTGCAGGACCCGCCCACCTTCGCCGTCTTCGGCAACGCGACCAACGTCATTCAGCTCCCGGAGTTCCGCTCCCGCGGGATCAGCGTCACGCAGCGGGTGCGCGAAGGCGAGACCCTGGTGCTCTCGGGGTTCAGCGACCGGGTGCTGTCGGCAGACCGCGAAGGGTTCCTGCGCGCGGGCAACCCGCTCGCAGGCGCCGCGCTGCACGCCGACAGCCGCATCGACCAGGTCCTGCTCGTGACCTCTCGCATCGGAGAGGCGGGCGAAGTGGGCGAGATCGCCCGGGTGGTGCTGTGAGCGGATCCACGCTCGTGCGGGTCGACGGCGTGACCTACGCCGCGGGACTCGCCTGGCTCATGCCCGAGGCGGGCAGGAAGCGGGCGCGCTGGACCGCGGAGCAGGCCCGCCAGGCACAGGCGAACTGGTACGCGCAGCGTGCGCACCAGACCGGATTCTGGACCGGGCCGCAACCGCAGGCCGAGGGCGACGTGACGGCGCTCGCCCACGTGATCGAGGGCAGCATCGGGGAGGGCGCCTCGGGCGCCTGGCAGGTGCTGCTCGCCTGCGACGAGGGGCGTTTCGCCCTGGTGCGCGGCAACACCGACGAGATCCTGCCCAAGGAAGACCGGGTCTTCGAGTCGCTCGAAGCCGCGCTCGCCGAGTTCACGCAACCCGGCAACTGGAACGCGGTCTACGCGAGCGCCGGGCTGGTCGAAGGCGCGCGCCCGTTCAAGCTCGCCTCGGTGGCCGAGCGCTGCGTGCTCGTGCCCGCGCCCTTCGGCCGGGCGAGCGCGCGCAAGCGGCTGGGGATCGCGCTCGCCGCGACACTGGTGCTCGGAATCGGGCTCGGTGGGATCCAGGGCTGGCGGTGGTACGAGCGCAGCCTCCGCCCGCAGGCCGTGCGCGAGCCGCGGATGGTGGAGGAGATCGTCCGCGAGGGCGTGGACGCGCCGCGCTTCCTGCGCCTGTGCGCCGACTCGCAGGCGCTCGCGCCGGCGCTGCCGCCGATGTGGACCGAGGTGAACGTCTCGTGCTGGGCGGATGCGGGCGCGGTCGACGAGATCGCGGGCGCCCTGGACTCGGGCGCACTGTTCGCGCGCTGGCGCATGGGCACGGGCAACGAGGCGCTCGCGCGGCGCCTCGCCGAGGCGCGCCTCGCGCGCTGGGACCTCGGCGCGGTGCTGCTCGGCACCGCCTGGGGGGCGGTGGCGGTTTCGGCCCCTCTCAGGCGCTGGGAGGGGGAGCAGCCGTCCACGCTCGTGTGGCGCGAGGCGCTCGACCGCTCCGTGGGCACGCTCGGGCGGGTGACCTACCAGCAGACCGACAAGGGGTTCCTGGCGACGCTTCGCACCCCATACCCGGTGTCGGTGGTGGGCCAGCGGCTCGAGTCGATCGCGTGGCTCGACCTGCTCTCGGCGGTGCGCACCGACGCGCTCTGGGAGTACGAGCTACGCCGGGTGGAGCCCCGGGTGGTGCTGCGCGAGGAAGGGCTCTCGGGGTGAGCGCGGAGGGAAACGGAATGTGTCGTGAGGCTCAGTCGTCGATGGGCAAACGCCCGTTCCCTTTCATCTGCTTCCACATCATGCGCAGCGTCTCGCCCTGGCGGTCGAGGCGCGCATCCACGTGGTCCCTTATTCCCTGGATAGCGGCGTCCTGGCGGCGGAGGCGCCCGTCCATGCGATCCAGACGTGCGTCCACATGGTCCCGAACCTCCCGGATGGCGGCGTCCTGGCGGTCCAGGCGGGGGATGAGGCCTTGCACCGCCTTCTCGGCCGCCTTCTCGGCCGCCTCGTTGATGCAGCGTTGCAGCCCGTCGGCGATCTGCTCGATGGGTCTGAGCGGAGTTGCGGCCATGGCGAAGTGCCCGTTGCGTCCGGAGGAAACAGTGTACACGGCAGCATCTTCTCATCGCAGTGAGAACCCTCGAATCGGGAAGCGTCAGCGCAAGCTTCGAACGGGAAGAGTCTGGCCCGCGGCGCTGCTGGGCGCGCTCGTGGTCCTGGGTCTTCTCGCCCGGGAGAGCGCGGCCCAGACGCTCGACGACCACGTCCAGTCCCACGCGCTGCGCTACGCGGGCATGATCGAGCGCGCCTTCGGGCGACTGCACGGGCACATCCGCCACCGCAGCACGGCGGCCACGTCCTGGACCGGAGCGGCGGTCCCTCCGCCCGCCACCGGCTGGGAGACCACCTGGACCCAGGCCGGACTCCGGGCGCGCTACTGCGACAACTTCCTGGTGGTCTACATCGAGCCCGCCGCGCTCAAGGGCACGGGCCGCGACCACCGCGCGATCCAGCAGGCGCGGCACAGCTTCCTGCCCGAGCGCGAGACCGGGGTGCGGGCCCCGATGCTCGGATGGCTCGAGGCGGCCACGGTGCAGGACGCCCAGGGCATGGTGTGGCCGCTCCCGGCCTGCGCGCTCAGCGCCTACACCGGCTTCCTGCCCTCTGGCCGCGCGGCGCTCGCCGGCGAGGTGATCGACCCCTGGCTCGATCTGCGCGCACGCGTGTCCTTCGAGACCCGCGAGCGGGCCTGCCCCGCCGGCCAGCACGGAGCGCTGCGCGAGCGGCGCACCGTCACCCAGGAGTTCAACGCCCACGGCACGGCCGCCGGGCCCCAGACCTTCGGCCCCTGGCAGGCCTCGCCCGGCTCCTGGTGCCGCGACGACTACGTCGCCTTCGACGTGTTCACCCGGCCCTGCTCCTGGTTCCAGGGCGAGCCCTTCAACGCCACCCTGACCGGCATCGAGACCTGGCGCGTACCGATCGAGGTCACCGCCGCCGGCAGGGCCTTCCAGGGCGCGGAGTTCGTCTCCACCACCTGCTGGATCCCCCCCGGCCCGGTGCCCGTCCCGACCTCGACCGTGGCCGACGTGCTCCAGAGCCGCACGCTCGGATGCCCTCCGGACCACGAGGGCTCCATCGAGCAGCAACGCACCCAGACGACCGCCACCACCACCTACCCCTGGGGCCAGGCGCCGCTCGTGAGCGTCGAGTACACGAACTGGAACGAGGTGTCCAACACCTGCGCCGCGATCGTCCTGGTGCAAAACGACCAGGACGGAAGAGGCGACGGTGACATGGCGGACGGGCACCTGGACGGGGATCCGGAGCCGGGCGATAGCGAACCTCCCGGGGGTGGATCGTTTAGCAATGGCGATGGACCGAGCGGGAACGACGGTCCAGGAGGCAAATAGCGCGCATCAGCAAGGGAGGCCAAGTGGAGAAATCAATACTCAGAACGACAGTGGGCAGCGTGCTGATGGTGATCAGCACCTTGGCGCACGGGGGTGGCGTTTGGGCAGGCGTGCAGGCGTCTTTGCGCATGTACGACGAGATTGCGCCGAACGAGATTCTGTGGGGTCAGGAGAATCCCTCGGCGTACACGAGAGCCGTCATGGATCCTCCGCTGTTCACGTCGTCTCCAGGCAAGGTGGAGGTGATTGAGTTCGTGCGTTATCCGCAGCACGTGTGGCGAAAGTCGGAGGCGTTGAGCAAGGCTTGGCGGGAAAGTCTTCCGGATGACGTGGTGGTGCGGCGTATACCGATGGACTTACAGGCAGGCCCCTTCGGACAGCGAGGCAATTGGGCGCAACTTCTGCGGGATCAGCAACGCGTGTACTTCGCGGCGGAGTTGCTGGGGATCGAAGAGGCGGCGCATGAGGCGCTGCTCGCCTCTGGAGAACGCGGGGATACCACGGTCGGCCGAGCGGTGGCGGAGATTGTCCGCTCCACGGAAGTGAGTGCCGAGGAGTTCAATCGCCTGAGAAAGGGAGAACTCATGCGGGCCCGCTCGTTTGGCGCGTACGCGCTCAATTCATTGTCCAGGAAGGCTTACGCGGCAGCCGGTATGGATAGCGATGACCCGTGGTTGTTTCCAGGGCTCATCGTGGCGGGGAAATATGCCGTGAGTGCGTCACGGATGCGTGATCCCGTCGCCGCGTACCGCTTGGCGAACCGCCTGATCAGAGAAGAGCTGGAGGCTGGCATTGCGGAGTCGGGTCCGACCAATGACGAGGAGTTTCATCGGTGGATTGAAAGTCGTTCGGGACAATTGCTGCATCAGGTGGTGTTTGGCAGGCAGTTAGATAACCGCATCGTCTATTCGGCTGCGCGTGCTGAGATGTGGAACGTGTACGACAGCGGAAGAGTACGGGCAGTGTATCGGCTCACGGGATCGGGTCCTGAATCGTATTACCGCTACCGGCGGGATTCGAAGTATCCGGTTTGGGAGTATTGGCGTCTCGGCAGGATACTCCGTCCGATCGAGAGCACGGACGGCACCCCTCAGAAGTACGGCGCCTTCCTGCTGATGGACCACCTCTGCGCTCCGGACACGTACTGGGTGAGCCTGCGCTTCAAGGGGCGCGAGGTGGGGCTCGCCTTCGACCGGTGCGCGAACGGCGAGGGCCGGGTCGAGGGCCGAAACGCCAACGGGTCGATCTTCGGGTCCTGGTGGCTCGAGGCGGGCGAGCTCAAGGTGTCCTTCGGGGAAGGGGGGATCCAGTCGTGGCCCTGGCGCGATGTCGCGAAGCAGGTGGGCTGGGAGATCCCGCCGGAGTCGGTGACGCCCTGGAAGTTCGAAGAGGGCTACGCGGAGCGTGAAGCGCAAGAGGTGGCGCGCTCGTCGGGGAGCGAGCGATGAGCGCGACGACGGCGTCCGCGTCGAGCTACAGCAGCTTGACCAGGGCGACGATCACCCCCGCCTGGGCGATCATTGCGCCGAACATCCACTTCAGCAAGCTCGTCTTGGCCGTCTCGATGTCGGCTCTGGTGCTCTGCCGCAGGGCGTTTACGCTGGCCTCGACCCTCGCGATGTCGGCCTTGGTCTCCAGGCGCAGGGTCTCGATGTCGGCCTTGGTCGCCTGCCGCAGGGACTCGATATCGGCCTTGGTGCTCTGCCGCAGGGCGTCGATGTCGGCCTTGATCTCCGCGATGTCGACCTTGGCCGCCTGCCGCAGGGATTCGATATCGGCCTTGGTCGCGAGATTGGTGTTGAGCAGAGCGACGTGCTCTTCGGCGAGCGTCTCGGCCTGGCGCTCGGTGAAGCCGCTCTCCGTCAACCGCTTGACGAAGCGGTGGGTGTCGAACGCGATGGCTTCGCTCATGTGCCGATCATACCCCCGGGAGACGATGTTGGCAGAGCGCGAAGCGCAAGAGGTGGCGCGTTCGTCGGGGAGCGAGCGATGAGCGCGACGACGGCGCCCGCGCCGAGCTACAGCAACTTCACCAACGCGACGACCAGCCCACCCTGGGCGATCATTGCGCCGAACATCCACTTCAGAAGATCGGCTTTCACCGTCTCAATCTTCGCTTCGACCTTCGCGACATCGGCCTTGACCGCCGCAATTTCGGCCTTGGTCTCCTGGCGTAGCGTCTCGATGCCGGCCTTGGTGGTCTGCCGCAGGGCGTCCACGCTGGCCTCGACCCTCGCGATGTCGGCCTTGGTCGCCTGCCGCAGGGCGTCGATGTCGGCCTTGGTCGCCTGCCGCAGGCTCTCGATATCGGCCTTGGTCGCCTGCCGCAGGGCGTCGATGTCGGCCTTGGTCGCCTGCCGCAGGGCGTCGATGTCGGCCTTGATCTCTGCGGTGTCGATCTTGGCCGCCTGCCGCAGGGCCTCGATATCGGCCTTGGTCGCGAGATTGGTGTTGAGCAGGGCGACGTGCTCTTCGGCGAGCGTCTCGGCCTGGCGCTCGGTGAAGCCGCTCTCCGTCAGCCGCTTGACGAAGCGGTGGGTGTCGAACGCGATGGCCTCGCTCATGTGTCAATCATAGCCCCCGGGAGACGAGGATGGCAGAGCCGAACCACCGTGATGGGCCCAGAGCATGCCGAGCCTGAGACGCACGGTGTGGGCGGTGCTCTGCGCGTTTTCGTGCGGCGCCGCGGCCCAGGACGGGGGATGGGGCGCGTGCCCTCGGGAGGCGCTGACCCGGATGTTCGAGGCCTCGGCCGAGTACGCGGAGGTGGCCGATATCGCGGCGATCGAGCGCGAGGTCCTGCGCCTTTGCAACCTGCGCCAGGGACTGATCAACAAGATCGTGGAAGGCGAAGCACGGCTCGCGGAGCTCCGCGGCCAGGAGACTCCGACGGGAAGCGGGACGGGCGCGGTGGAGGCGGTGCCGTTGGCTCGGGCCACGGAGAGCGCGCCGGCGAAGAAGGTGGCGCCGGTGGCGGCTGTCGTGGAGGAAGAAGAGGAGGCGGAGGAAGAAGCGCCGCCGGCCGAGCCGGTGGTGGTCGAAGTCGCGCGGGCCGCCGCCCCGCCGCTTCGCTGGACGAGCGTGTACGGCAGCGCCGGGGAGTGGATCGCCGGGGTGAGCGACGGCGAGCGCGTGTGGTTCGTGCGCGCCGGAGACGCGCTGCCCTCCGGCGAGCGCGTGGTGGACGTGCGGGTGCGCCCGCCCGGGGTGACGGTACGGCGCGAGGGAACACGCTGGCAGTTGCCCGGGCCTGGAACGTGAGGTGCTCTCGATGAGCCTGGTGGTCGCCAAGCGCATGTCGGCGGAGTTCCGCGAGGTGTGCGCGGTCTTCGAGGACGGCACCTACCGTTTCGCCCGGTCCTACGAGCACGAGCCCTGGGTGCTCTCGGAGCTCGCCTCGCTCGAGATGGCCAAGGCGATCCCGAGCGAGCGCCGGCGCGAGATCGTCGACATCGAGGAGATCAGGGCCGCGTGGCGCGAGGGGGAGACGGTCCGGGAGGTGGCCGACGAGGAGACGCGCAAGCTCGAGCGCGTGCTCCGGGTCGCGGCCGAGGCGCGGGCGAGCGACCTGGTGATCGAGACCGACGAGGTGGCCTGCCGGGTGTCGGCGATCGTCAACGACCGGAAGTTCGCGATCGGGGAGAAGTGGCGCGCCGAAGAGGGCCGGCGCGTGATGCGCAAGCTCTTCTACTTCAAGGAGCAGGGATCGCAGCAGACCTCGTACCAGGAGCGTGCCTTTCAGGGCTTCGCGGTGCGCGATCACGAGAGCCTGCACCTGCCGCCCCGGGTGAGCGGCCTGCGCGGCGAGCGCGGGCCGAGCGAGCCGACCGGAGAGCACATGTTCCTGCGGCTGTTCTACAGCGACACGCTGGAGAAGGTCTCCCTCGAGGAGCTCGGCTTCGAGGCCGAGCAGCGCGAGGTGCTCGAGCGCATGTGCCGGACCCTGCGAGGCGCGGTGATCGTGGGCGGCGTCACGGGCGACGGGAAGTCGACGACGCTCGCGACCTGCCTGCTCCTGCAGCAGCAGTTCTTCGGGCACTCGCTCAACCTCGTGACCGCGGAGGATCCGGTGGAGGTGCGGATCCCGGGCGCGGTGCAGCTCGCGGTGTCCACCGCGGCGGCGGGCGGTGAGCGCGAGCAGGCCTTCGGGTCGGCGCTGCGCCACTTCTGCCGGGTCAACCCGGGCAGCGGCATGGTCTCGGAGATCCGCGACGTCGAGGCGGCGCGCCAGGTCATGCGTTTCGTCGACACCGGTCACCAGGTGTGGACGACGATCCACGCCGGCGACGCCAACGGCATCGCGTTCCGGCTGCGCGACCTGGGCGTGCCCGTGGAGCAGGTGTGCAACGTGGGCAACCTCGCGCTGCTGATGAAGCAGACCATCGTTTCGGTGCTCTGCGACGAGTGCAAGATTCCGGCGACAGGGAAGTTGCCGGGATGGCTGGTGACGGATCTCGGCACCGACGAGGTGTTCGTGCGAAACGCCGAGGGGTGCGAAGCGTGCCGGCGGGGCGGCGGCGTGTCCTCCGCGGCCTGGGCGGGATACCGCCGGCGCCGGGCGGTCGCCGAGATGATCCAGCCCGACGAGCAGTACCTCGAGTTCGTGCGCCGCGGCGAGCCCAATCAGGCGGTGGAGCACTGGATCGGCGCCATGGGAGGCGTGCCGGTGCACTGGCGGGTGCGCGAGCTCGTGCTCGAGGGCGCAGTGGACCCGGAGGATGCGCTGTCGAAGGGCATGGTGCTGAGCGAAGGCAAGAAGGCCGGTGCCGGGAAGGGGGCGGCTCGCAGGCCGCCGGGCGCCTGGCGAGGCGGGCGCGATCGTTCGCGAACGGGCGGGGCGCTGCGAGCGAACGGGATGCGGGCGGGACACTGATGGCCGCAACCTGGAAAGGGTTCTTTGGTTTCGGCCCGGTACATCAGGAAACCGGCGCCGCCGTGCAACCCAAGCGTTGCACGCGAAGCGGGAACGGTCGCCGAGTCGGTCCAGCCCGATTTAGCACACCGGGAGAGCGGGGTGCCGGGATGAATGAGGAGGCGCGCTGATGGCCGCGGCGTGGATGGAGCGCATGGCCTTCGGCCGGGAGTACCGGATATCGGTGTGGATGCTCTGCGCGGATCTGCTGGACTCGGGCTACGAGATCGAGCGGGTGCTGCCGGTGGTCGCCGACGTCAACCGCCGCGCGGGCAGGACGGCGGTCGCGAAGGTGATCGCGGGGCTGATTCCGGCGCTCGAGGCGGGGCGCTTCCGGGAAGCGGTGGAGCGGGTCGCGCCGGCGGCCGAGGCGATGGTGTTCGAGGGCTTCGGGCGGGCCGACGCCGCGGCGGTGTTCCGCGCGGCGGCGCGGATCGCCATCGTGCGCGACCGGCTGAGCGTGGCGCTGCGCACGAACCTGGCCGGACCGGTGTTCCTGTCGCTGGTGACCGCGGGGCTCGTCTACGGGGCGGGGAAGGGCTTCGTGCCCGCGCTGGAAGAGCTCGCGCCGCTGGAGGCGTGGCCGATCGGCGCGCAGTGGGCGGCGCGCGTCGCGGTGGGGTTCGCCGACCACGCGCAGTGGATAGGCGCCGGCGTCGCGGCGCTGGCGGTGGTGCTCGCGTGGCTCGCGCGCAACTGGACGGGCACGGGGCGTGCGGCCGCGGACAGCGTGGCGCCGTTTTCGCTCGTGCGCTTCGTGGTGGGACTGTCCTTCGTGCTGAGCGTGGTGGAGGCGATGCGCGCGGGCCTCGACCTCGACCGGCGCCTGTTCGAGGACCTCGCTCGCGGCGGCACGCGCTACAGCCGGCACCGGATCCTCTCCATCGGGCAGAGGATGGAGCGCGGCGAGCAGCTCGGCCGGGCGATGGAGGGCAGCGGGCACGGCTTTCCCGCCCCGGAGCTGATTCCGGTGGTGATGGCGCTCGACGGGATGGACTCCTGGGCGGAGCGCCTGGGGCGCTTCGTCGATCGCTGGGTGGACCGCTCGGAGCGCTCGGTGCAGGAGCGCGCCGTCGTGATCAACCGCCTGCTCACGATGGTGGTGGTGCTGATCGTCGGCTCGGGGATGTGGCTGCTCTTCGGCGTGCTGCAGGACCTGATCGGGCAGGCGCTGTGAGTGTGAAGGAGGAACGAGCAATGCAGGGGATCGCAACGCGAAGGCGAGAGGACCAACGGTGGTCCGCCGCGTTGAGAGGGGCGCTTCGCCCGCGCCGGGGGATGAACCTCACGGACAACCTCTTCGGGCTGGGCCTGGTGGCGATCGGCATCGTGGTGATCCTGGGCCTGGGGCTCTACGGGCGCTCGATCTATCAGGAGCAGCGCGCCTCGCTGCTGCTGACCCAGCTCGTGCAGGCGGTCACGTCCACCTACCAGAGCACGCGCAACTACGGCACCGGGAGCCTGATCGGGACCCTCGACGGCTTCGGCCGCCTGCCCGAGGACTTCGTGGTGCGCACCGGAGGCAACGTGAGCCTGGAGCACCCGTGGGGCGGCCCGGTGGTGGTGAACGGCGGCCCCGGCGGCGAGACCAACCAGTTCCGGATCCGCTTCAACGAGCTCGACGACGACATCTGCGCGGCGGTGGCCGAGCGAAGCGCCGGCAAGACACGCGGGCGCACCGGGCTGGACGAGGTGCGCATCAACGGCACGGTGCTGCCGCTGCCCTACACCGTGGCCAGGGTGGTGGCGGAGTGCGACAACGGCAACGCCAACAACTGGGTGGCCTGGGACTACTTCTGAGCGTGAAGAAGACTCTCTTGTACAAGAGGCAGAGGGGACTGGCGGAGCTCGCGGGCGTGCTCCTGCTCGCCCTGCTCGCCGGGGGCTGGGTGGCGCTGGAGGCGCAGCGCCAGGCGCACGCCACGCAGTACGCGCGCGGGCGCGCCGCCGGCGCGGTGTTCGCGAGCTGGATGCTGGCGGCGCACCGCCGGGCGCAGGAGGAGGCGGCCTTCTACGAGGCGCAGCTCGCGGGCGCCCTCGGCGTGCCCATGACGCAGGCGCAGCTCGAGACCGAGGGGCTCGCCCCGGCGTGGCTCGCGCGCGCAACGATGCTCGACCAGACGATCGGGCTCGGGGTGGTCGACGACGGGGCCGGCGTGCCGATGGCCTTCGCGGTGGCCGCGCCCGCCCGCGCGCTGTCGGCGACGGAGCTCGAGGGGTTTCGGGCCGGGGCGGCGGCCGGCGGGGTCATCGGCGTGGAGGCGCTCGGCACCGAGCTCGGCGCGGAGACCTTCTCGGGCAACCGGCGTCTCGGCGCGGAGCAGGCCCTCGGGAGGACCCTGGCCGGCGGGGACCTGGTGGCGGTGGCCGATCTCGGCATCGCCTACGACGAGCGGTTGGTGTACCGCCGATCACAGCCGGGACGCGCGTACCTCTCGGAGATGCGCACGGATCTCGCGTTCGCCGCCGGCGCCGGCGTCGTCGACGCGGGCACCGTCTTCAGCGAGACCTGGGAGTCGTCCCAGGCCTTCCTCGTCGGCCAGGACGCGAGCGTGGGTGCCGATCTGCTCGCCGCCGAAGCCGGCGGCCGGGCGGACGTCGAGTCGAGCCTGGTGCAGGGCGACGCGGGGCTCTCCGTGACGGGCCTCTTGACGGCCGAAACCTGGGCGGTGGACGGCACCGTGAACGCGGATCGCTCGAGCGTCGCCGCAGCGCTGCGCGCAGCGCGCGTCACGGCGACCGCGAGCCTCGATGCCGGCCCGGTGCTCGCCGTCGACGGCAACGTGGTGGCGAGCGGGCGGTTCCGGGGGCAGCGGCTCGCAGGCTCGACGCTGCGCGGCGAGGGCGGGGGACCGGCGACGCGGGTGCGGGGCACGCGCAGGGTGCGCGGGGAGCACACGGTCGGCAACGCGTTGCGCGTGCAGGGCAGGCTGCGCGTGGGGCGATGCTACGGGTGCACGCTGTGAGCCGGCCGGGGGGCGTCGTGTCAGGAGCCCGCCGCGGTGCCTGTGGCCTGGGCTTCCTGGATCCCCTCGAGGCGGGACTGGCGCCCGGCGAGGCGCAGCATCTCGCTGCGAAACTCGTCCATCGAGGCCTGGAAGGCCCGGCGATCGGCGTCCGCGGTGGCCTGGAAGGCTCGGCGGTCGTCGCCCATCGCAGTCTGGAAGGCTCTGCGGTCGGCGCTGGCCTCCGCGCGGTACGTGTCGATGCGCCGGATGGTGCTGACGAGCAGGGCCGCAAGGGCAACGCCGACGCTGAGGATGGCGACGAGTTCGGGGGTGAGGATATTCATGATGGGCTCCACGAGTATAGCGGGTGCGATCGCGCCAGTGCGGCCCGGATGGCTGCCCGAGTCGCCATGCATCGCACCCCCGACCGGTCTCTCCTTCCTTGATCGGCATGCGCACCGAGAGGGGATTCAGCGTCTACGGGGCGCTGCTCGCGCTCGGGCTGGTGGGCCTGGCGCTGGTGGTGGGGGTGCGCTACGTGGAGGAGTGGTCCTTCGCACGGCGCCACGTGTCGGCGGCGGCGGATCTGGCGGTGCTCGCGAGGGCGGCGCGCGCGCACGCGGCGGGTCGCCTGGACGCCATGCGCGCGGCGACGGGGACGCTGGGGCTTCGCGAGGTGCTGGTGAACACGCTGGAGGCCGAGGGCTGGCTGCGCGCGGGCTTTCCGCGCACCAACGATCTGGGCCAGGGCTACCGGGTGTTTCACCGGCGGGTGGGCACCGACGGGCTCGACGTGCTGGTGAGCACGGTGACGCCGGCGGGACTCGACGTGGGCTACCGGGCCGAGATCGGGTACGAGGGCGCGCGCGAGGTCTTCCTCGGAGCGGTGACGCCGCTCGACCCGCGGGCACTGCGCGGCCCGGCGATCGATGCGCCGGTGGCGGCCTACCAGGCGGCCTTCGGCGAGCCGTCGCTCGGCGAGATGGCGGCGATCACGCACCTCACGGGGCGCTCGGTGTACGGCAGCGAGCTGCACCGGGTGGCGGTGCCCGGGCGCCCGGAGGCGAACGTCATGGAGACCGATCTCGGGCTCTCCGGGAACGACATCGTGGGGGTCAACCGCCTGGAGAGCGTGGAGGTCGAGGTGGCCGAGGAGCTGCGCGTGCTCGGCGGGCTCGAGGTGGTGCAGGCGTTGACGGTGGGGCAGCGCCTGACGGTGACCGGGGAGAGCCGCTTCGGCGGCGCGCTCGAGGCGGGCGAGGGGCGCTTCGACAGCGTGCTGGCGAGCGACTCGGCCGAGGTCGTGCAGGAGCTTCGCGCGGCGCGCCTCGAGGTCGCCGGGGAGGCGTCGGCGGGCACGGTGCGGGCGACGGCGGCGGTGAGCGCGCCGGCGGTGAGCGCGGGCGACGTGCAGGCGGGCACGGTGCTCGCGGAGGACTTGCGCTCCGACGACGTGGTGGTGCGCGAGGTGCGCGCGCGCCTCGTGCGGGGCAACCAGGTGCGCGGCAACACCGCGGTGTTCACCACGGTCTACACGGGAGGGTGCTCCGGATGCTGAGGGCGCTCGTCTTGGCCATGCTCGCCGCCGCGCTCGGGGCGGCCCAGGGACAGGAGCCGGGAGTCGCCGGGCCCGGCGGCGCGCCCGAGACGAAGGACCGCGCCATGCCGGCCGAGGCGCGGGCGCTGCGCGAGCGCCTGGCGCGCGAGGTGGCCGAGCTCGAGGCGATCGCCGGGGCGCAAGCCGAGCTCATCGAGTTCGTGCACGAAGGCGGCGCGGGCGCGGCTGAAGGGTTGGATCCGGTGCTCTGCGCGGCCTCCGCGCTCGCGGGACTGTGCGCGGAGCTGCCGCACACCTTCGGCGAGGGCGGGTAGCGCGGTGCCGGGGGAGCGGATGGCGGCCCTGGCGGCGCTCGCGGTGGTGCTCGGCGCGATCGCCTGGCGCGATGCGACGCGCTTCGAGATCGGCTGGGGCGAGGTCCTGGCGCTCGGCGCGCTCGGGCTCTGGTGGCAGGGGGCGGGGGCGTGGCTCAGCGTGCTGGCGGGGACGGCGCTCGGCGCCGGCGCCGGTCTCGCGTTGATGGGCACGGCCCGCGCCCGGGGACGGCGGCGCCCGCTGCTCGGAGGCGACGTGATGCTGCTCGGCGCGTGCGGGGCGGTGCTCGGGCCGCTGGGCCTCGCGGTGTCGTGGCTGCTGAACGTGCCGGCCGGGATCGCCTATCGCCGGTGGCTCGCGCGAAGGCGGGGCAGGCGCTGGACGGACGGCTACGCGCCGTTCGCCCCGGCGTACTGCGCGGTGGTGGCCCTGATGGTGGCGTGGACGGAGTGGACCGAGGACGGCTGGTCGGCGGGGAGAGGGCAATGAAGGGCTTCAACCGGGTGGTGGTGATGGGTCGGGTGGTGGAGAACCCGCTGGTGCGCCGCACGAGGCACGGCACCTGGATGGCGAAGCTCAAGGTGCTGACGCAGTGGGACTGGAAGATCAAGGACACCGACGAGACGCGCGAGGAGGTCGAATGCCATCACGTGGTGGTGTTCGGAAGCGACGCCCGGGCGGTGATGGACGAGCTGTCGGTGGGCGACGTGGCCTGTGTGGAGGGGCGGCTGCGCACCTCGCGGTGGAAGGACGGGGACGGCCGGGAGCGCCAGGCGACGGAGATCGTCTCCGAGACGGTGCACCTGGTGTCGAACGCCCTGGCGATCGCGATTCCGGAGAGGGAAGGGGCGTGAGCGAGACGAGGGGCGGCAACGCGGCGAGGTGCGTCGCCATGGTGGGGGCGCTGATGGTGGGGACGCATCTGGGAGGGTGCCGGATCGCGTGGCCGGGGTTCGGGGGCGCGGCGCCGGAGGAGGCCGCGGCACCGGCGCCCGCGCCCGAGCCGGTGGTGGCCACGGTGCGCGTGGTGCGCGAGCGCCGGGCGCTGCCCGAGGCGCTCGAGGGGCGCGAGGTGGCGTTCGCGACGCGCTCGCCGATGCGCGTGGAGCGCATCGCGGGGCAGCTCGCGGATCTGCTCGCGTTGCGCGTCGTGGTGGAGGATCGCCCGGCGCGGGACGGCGAGAACGTGACGCTCGCCGATTCGCAGCTCCTGACGGTGGCCTCGAGCGGCAGCGTGCGCGAGGTGCTCAACGACGTCGCGGCGGCGGCGGGCTACGAGTGGGAGTACGACGAGCGGGCGCTCGCGCCGCGCATCGTGCTCTACCGGTACCGGGATGCGGCGTGGCGAGCCGGTCACGCGTCCGCCGGCGAGCGGGAGGGACGGCTCTGGCGCATGGATCCGGCACGCCACGACACGGTGCGCGAGGTGCTCGAGGAGTGGGGACGCATCGCGGGATGGACGGTGGTGTGGGAGGTCGAGGATCTCGACTACGCGGTGAGCGCGGCGGCGACCTTTCACGGGACCTTCGAGGAGGCGGTGGATGCGCTGCTGCGCGACACCCGCGGCTACCGCGCGCTCGTCCCGACCGCGTGGCGGGCGAACCGCTACCTGACGGTGCGCGCCGGGGGGTAGGCGGTGCGCGCGGTGGCGCTGTGGTCGGCCTGTGCGGTGCTCTCGGGGTGCGCGTGGTTTCGTGGGCCGCCGGAGGCGCCGGCGGCGGTCGCGCCCGGGGAGGATGCGGTGGCCCAGCAGCTCGCCGAGGCGGCGGGACGCGCGGAGGAAGCGCTCGGGCGGCTCAGCCGCATCGAGGCGACGCGCGATCCGATCACGTGGGCCGGGGCGCCGGAGATCGTGCCCGAAGCGCTGCTGCGCGAGGTCTCGCTCGACTGGACGGGGCCGCTCGGGGAGCTCGCGGCGCGTCTCGCGTCGCTGTCGGGCTACGGATACCGCGAGGTGGGCGCGCCGGCGGTGCAGCCGGTGATCGTCGACGTGCACAGCGAGCAGCGCCCGCTCATCGCGGTGCTGCGCGAGGTCGGCCACCAGGGCGGGACCCGGGTCAAGGTGATCGTGGACGCGCGGCGCGAGCTCGTGGAGGTGGTGCACCGTGCCGAGTAGGGCCTGGGGGTGCCGGCGGGCGGCCGTCTTGATGTTCGCGGTTCTCGGCACCGCCGGGTGGGCGCTGCCGTGGTGCTCGTCGCCGGCGGCACGGACGCAGGAGGCCGCGCCGCCGGCGACGCTCGCGCAGGTGCTGGCGGCGAAGCCCGAGACCGACAAGGCGGTCGAGTTCGCCGACGAGCGCCGGCGCGCGGCGATGCGCGATGCGGCGATGTCGTTCGCGATGCAGTCGGGCCTGGTACGGCGCTACTTCGAGCTCGGGGGGATCCTCGAGCGCTACGCGCGCCAGCTCGACCGCGTCTATCGCTTCGATCGGCTGATGATTGCGCAGGCGGGGTTCACGGTCGCGCCCCCGGTGGTGGTGGAGACCACGGCCGCGTTTCGCGTCGGCGAGCGGGGCCGGCGCGCCGCGAGCGCCCGGCGGGTGCTGCGGATCGCCCTGCCCGCGCGGGTGGTGAGCGGATCGCCCGGGTGGCGCGGCTACTTCGAGCGCGCCTGGGAGACGCCGCGGCGTCCCTCCGCGGTGCTCTTCCCGCGCACCGCCGAGGAAGAGGCGCTGTGGGCGGGGTGGATCCGCGAGGGCTGGACGGAGGGGACGCGCCTGGCCGAGGACGCGTTCCTCGCCGATCTGGACCGGCTGAACCGCGACTTCGAGGGGATCGTGACCTGGAGGATCCTCGAGGCGCAGCGCATGGTCTCCGCTCCGCGGATCGCGGTCGAGGCCCACGCGGTGGTGGGCGGAGGGCAGGAGATGCGCGTGAGGGAGCGGGCGATCCGGATCACCGACGACGCGCGCCTCAACCCGCTCGCCGGAGACTGGCGCGTCATCGAGGAGACGCCGTGGCCGCAGTGAGGGAAAGGGACGACGTCGCGCGCTGGCCCGACGGCGACGGGTTCGTGTTCCCGGTCGAGCGCCTGGGCGACTTCCTCGTTTGGGCCTGCTCCGTCGGCGCCTCGGACGTGGCGCTGCAGAGCGGGCGCCCGGCCTACGTGGAGGTCGACGGCGTGCTGCGCCGGGCGACGCGCGTGCGGCTGGACACGCCCACCCTGGTGCGCATCGTGTCGAACGTCTACGGGGCGACCGGGGAGGGGGTGCTGCGCTCCGGACACGCGCTCGACTGCAGCCACGAGGTGCGTGGGGAGGCCGGGCGCCGGCACCGGTTCCGGGTGAACGTCTCGGCGGTGCAGGTGCGCGGCGCCTTCGGGATCAACGTGACGCTTCGCGTGCTGCCGGGGACCCCGCCGGAGCTCGGGGCGCTCGGCGTCGAGCCCGAGGTGGTGGAGGCCTGCCTGCGGTGCCGGGGGCTGACGCTCGTGACCGGCGTGCCGGGATCGGGCAAGTCGACGCTGCTCGCGGCGGTGACCCGCCGCCTGCTCGAGCGCGGGGTGGGGCGCATCCAGAGCTACGAGGCGCCGATCGAGTTCGTGTTCGACGAGGTCGACCAGGGCGATGCGCTGATGTCCGCCTCGGAGATCCCGGTGCACTTCGGCTCCTTCGCCGAGGGGCTGCGCAGCAGCCTGCGCCGCCGGCCCTCGGTGGTGGTGGTGGGCGAGGCGCGCGACCGGGAGACGGTGGAGGCGGTGGTGCACGCGGCCGATTTCGGGATCGCGGTGTTCTCGACCGCGCACACCGTGGGGGTGGCGCAGACGCTGCGGCGCATGGTGGTGGAGTTTCGGCCCGGGGAGCGCGAGGAGCGCGCCGCGGCCCTGGTGGACCTGCTGAACGTGGTGGTGACCCAGGTGCTGGTGCCCGCCCCGCACGGAGGGCGCACCGCCTTGCGCGAGTGGCTGGTGTTCGAGCGCGCGATGAAGGACGCGCTGCTGGAGCTGCCGCTCGAGCGCTGGGCGGGGCGCATCTCGGCCTGGGTCGAGGCGCGGGGGCAGACGATGGCGCAGCAGGCCGAGCGCGCCTTCGAGGCGGGGCGGATCCGCGCCGCGGAGCGCATGCGTCTCGCCGGCGGGGCGCGCGGGGATGCGGCGTGAGCGGGGAATCGATCCAGTGGCGCGATTCGATGCGCTCGCCGAAGCTCTACTTCATCGACGTGCGCCTGCTGCTGTTGCTGCTCCTGTGGGCGTTCTGGCCGCGCGTCGTGACCTTCGTGCCCGTCGTGGTGGCGATCGTGTTCCTGGTGGTAGTGGGGTATCGGGGCTACCGGCCCGGGGCGGCGCTGCGCGCGGTGCGCCGGCGGCTGGCCGGGCCGCCCCGGGCGCTCTCGCCGCGGCGCTACCGGCGGATCGTCGACTTCGGGGCACTGGCGGCGTTCCTGTTCGCAGCGGCGTCGGGCACACCGCAGAGCACCCGGGCGGAGTTCCTCTACGTGCCCCCGGAAGTGAAGGCCGAGGCGCTGCCCACGCTCGCGCTCGCGGAGCCGGCCGCCGAGGGCGAGGGCCTGGCGCGGATGCTCCTCGACGGCGATGCGACGGCGGCGATGGGAGTGCCGGCCGGGGCGGCGGGTACGCGGGAGGAAGGGGGCGAGGAAAGAGAGCGCGAGGGTGCGGCCGGGGGAGAGGACCGGGTCGCCGCCCTCTCCAGTGCGCGGCCCGAGACGCAGCCGCCGCCGGAGCAGGCGCTTCCCGAGGCGGCGCCGGAGCCGTGGGAGGTGCACGCGGGGAGCACGCTCGGGCAAGTGCTCTCGGGGTGGGGAAAGCGCGCCGGCGTCGAGGTCGTGATGCTCAGTGATCGGGAGTACCTGATCGGGTCCAGCCACGTGTACCACGGCGCCTTCGTGGACGCGGTGCGCACGCTGCTCTTCGGCCTGGGACACCTGTCCTACGCCCCGGTCGGGCAGTTCTTCAGCGACGGGAAGGTGCTCGCCGTCTATCACCGGGTGCCCGCGGAAAGAGCAGAGGGGGTGCAATGAGAAGGCAAGTGGCGTGGTGGGGAACGGCGTTCGCGGCGCTGCACGCGGGCGTGCAGGCCGCGGAACCGCCCGCACCGGCACCCGGGCCCGCGGCCGAAACGCAAACGGTGGCCCCGGCGAGCGGGACGACGGAGACTGCCAGCGAGGCCCACGGCGCGATCGAGCGCCTGCGCGCGGCGGGCGCGACGGTGGTGGCCCTCGGCGAGGCGGAGGGGGTGAGCGGATACCTGGTGCGCCGCTCCGACGGCGAGACCTACGCGGCGTACGTGACGCCGACCGGGGCGGTGCTGCTGGGGATCCTGCTCGCAGCGGACGGCGAGGACGTGACCCGCAGCCAGCTCGAGGCCGCACGCGAGCGCGGCGCGCTCGAAGGGATCGAGGCGGGGGCGACGCCGGCGCCGACAGGTCCGCTTGGTCTGGTGGAGAATCTGTGGGAGGAGACGCAGCGCGCCGACGGCTTCTGGCTGGGAGAGCGCGGACCGGTGATGCACGTGTTCGCGGATCCGACCTGCCCGTTCAGCGTGGAGCACGTGCAGGGGCTCGAGAAGCACGCCGAGGCGGGTATCTTGCGGGTGCACGTGATCCCGGTGGGGATCCTGGGCGAGCGCGCGGCGCGGCGCGCGGTGGAGATCTCGGGCTCGCCGGAGCCGAGGCGGGCGTGGGCGGGGGCGGCGGTGCTCCCGGTCGACGAAGGGCTCGGAGCGGTGCGCGTGGCGCGCAACCACGCGCTGCACGCGTCGTGGCGGGTGCGCGGGGTGCCGTTCAGCGTGTGGCAGGGTCCGCGGGGCCTGCGCGTGTACTACGGCGCGGGGTCGGCGCTGCGCTTCGCACCGGACCTCATGGGGCGAGGATGAGCCGCGAGCAGGCAATGCACCACGCGGGCGGGCAGTTCGCGCTGCATCGCGAGGCGCATCTGACGTGGCGGCGGGTGGCGCTCGGACTGACGGTCGCGGTGCTCGTGCTCGCCGCGGCGGTGGCGGGCCTGGTGATCCGGGACCGGCCGATGGACCGGGCCTTCGCGGCGACGCCGGACGGACGCGTGATCGAGCTGACTCCGCTCAACGCCCCGGTGATGACCCAGGCGGCGCTGCGCTCCTGGGTGGTGACCGCGCTCACCGAGGCGTTCACCCTGGGCTACCACGACTACCGGCTGCGGCTCGGCCAGGTGCGCGAGTACTTCACCGACGACGGCTACCGCGGCTTCACCGAGCAGCTCGACGTCTCGCTGCTGCTCGAGCGCGTGATCGAGCACCGGCAGGTCACCGCGGCGGTGGCGGCCGGCGCGCCGGTAATCACGCGCCGCACGACGTGGCAGGGCAGGGCGATGTGGACCCTGGAGACGCCGCTCCTGATCACCTTCTACGCGGGCAACCGGCAGGAGAAGCAGGAGCTGCTGGTGTCCACGCTGGTGATGCGCGTGCAGCGCGAGGAGCGTCCGGCCGGGATCGGGATCCAGCAGATCATCGCCGAGCGCACGGGGTGAGGGGGATGCGCGGGCGGGCGAGACACGGGGG
>CAZSPS010000394.1:0-1508 GCA_964608875.1 uncultured Ectothiorhodospiraceae bacterium | reverse complement strand
ATGTCATGCGTCACCCGGCCCTCGATCACGCCGACGCTCACCCAGAAGGGCGCGAGCGGAAGCGCCGCATAGGGGTCCTCCCAGGCCATCATGCCCCAGCGCAGCGCGGCCATGTCGGCGGCGGTTTGCAGGCGCACCGGGAACGGCGCGCGTTCCGGCAGGCCGGGTTGCGGCAGGCGGCGCTCCCAGGCCCGGCGATACGCCCTGCTGGCCCGGATGAAGCGCCACGCCCGCACGGCGTCCCACCCGCGTACCTGCCGCGCCACGGTCAGCCATGCCTCACCAGCGGGCGGTCGCTTCGAACCCGAAGATGTGGTCCGGCGCGGCCGTGTCGCTCTCCCGTCTGGTGGCCCGGAGGCCGAGGGCGAGGTCGGGGGCGTCCTTGCGATCCGGTTCGAGCCGCCAGCCGAGGGTCCACTCGCGCGCGCCCGTGGCGAGCCCGAGCCCGGCATGGGGGCTCGCGGTGAAGCGCCCGCCGAAGGCCGGGAACCCGTAGGCCGCCTCCATCGCCCAGCGGGAGGTCGCCTCGCTGGTGCCGCCGCCCGTGCGCTCCCCGAGCGGCTCGGGGGCGAACAGCGCGTCGAGCCCGCCCCGCGCTTGTCCGCCGAACTCCTGGCGGAGAGCGAACGACGGCCCGCGCTTCGTCGCCGGGTCCGGGTCGAAGCCGAGCGATCCGGCATAGCCCCGGTCCTCCAGGTCGTCGTCCCCGTGCGCGATCAGCGTGCGGCCGGAGAGGTCGAGGGTGAGCCCGAGCGCCGGGTCGGCCCAGGCGATGCCGCCGCCGAGCTCGACCCCGAACCCGGTCTCGGCGTCGCCGCCGTCCTGGCGCGCGCCCACTTCGAGCTTCGGCACCAGACTGCCGCCGCCCTCCAGCGCCACATGCCAGCTCCCCTCCAGGCCGAGCCGCAGCCGGGTCGTGTCGCTCTCTGAGGCCGCGAGGTCGCGGGTCTTCTCCGAAGAAGTCCGCGTCCACAGCGCGTCGGAGGTGAGCGCCAGGGCGAGGCCACTCCCCTCCTTCGACAGGGGAACCAGCTCGCTCCGCACGCCCGCCGCCGCCATGCTCCACTCGGTGTCGGCCTTGTAGCGGCCGCCCATGGCGGTCTTCAGCGTGACCTCGCCGGTGCCGTAGCCGGCCGCGCCCCAGAGCTTGAGCCGCTCCGAGGCTTGCAGCGCGGCGTAGGGGATCGCCGCCGTCAGCGAAGCCTCCACCTCGCCGTTGCCCGCGCGCACCGCGCCCCCGCAGAGGACACCGCGGGTGTCCGCGTCCATGCCGTCCATGCGTTCGGCGCAGGGGTCGTTGCCCGCATCCGTATCGACATAGCCGCCCTCGCCCTCGCTCTGGGCGAGCGCGAGGCCGAGGAGCCACTTGCCCCTGGCAGAGTCCGCGCCCAGCATCGCCGCGGTCGCCTCGCCGTCGAGCGAGAACGTCCCCTCGCTGCCGTCGAAGCTCGACTGTGCCACGCGGCCCCAGAAGGCGAGGCTGCCGCCCGCGCCGTCCCGCTCCCCCG
>CAZSPS010000393.1:0-5472 GCA_964608875.1 uncultured Ectothiorhodospiraceae bacterium | reverse complement strand
GACCCCGCCCCCACCACGATGAAGTCGTACTGCCTCGCCCGCTCCGCCATGCGTCCTCCGTTCTCCGTTCCATCCCCGCCGCTTCCAATGTAACGCGCCGCGCACGGCGGGTGCGCTCCGGCGGCCCCGATCGGGGGTAGGATACGCACCCCGGCCGCCGGGGGTGCGCCAGCGAGGAGACGGCAGAGATGCTCATCGGGGTTCCGAAGGAGGTCAAGGACCACGAGTACCGGGTGGGTCTCACCCCGGAGAGCGTGCGCGAGATCGTCCACCACGGGCACTCCGTGCTGGTCGAGCGCGGCGCGGGGGACGGGATCGGCTCGTCGGACGCGGACTACGAGACGGCCGGGGGGCGCATCGCCTCCGACGCGGCGGAGGTGTTCGCGCGAGCGGAGATGATCGTCAAGGTCAAGGAGCCGCAGGCCGACGAGCGCGCCATGCTGCGCGAGGGGGTGGTGCTCTTCACCTACCTGCACCTCGCGCCCGACCCGGAGCAAACGCGCGACCTCGCCGCCTCCGGCGCGGTGTGCATCGCCTACGAGACGGTCACCGCCCCGTGGGGCGGCCTGCCGCTGCTCGCCCCGATGTCGGAGGTGGCGGGGCGGCTCTCGCTGCAGGCCGCCGCGCACTGCCTGGAGAAGGTGCACGGCGGCAAGGGCATCCTCATCGGCGGGGTGCCCGGCGTGCTGCCCGCCAAGGTGGTGATCCTGGGCGGCGGCGTGGTGGGGACGCACGCGGCGCACATCGCCATGGGCATGGGCGCCGACACCTGGGTCATCGACCGCTCGCCCGAGGCGCTGAAGGCGCTGTGGCGCCAGTTCGGGCGCCCGCTCGACACCGTGTACTCCACGCGCACCGCCGTCGAGCGCCACGTGACCGAGGCCGACGTGGTGATCGGCGCGGTGCTGATCCCGGGGGCGGCGGCGCCGAAGCTGGTCACCGCCGACCTCGTGCGGCGCATGAAGCCGGGCTCGGTGCTGGTGGACGTCGCCATCGACCAGGGCGGGTGCTTCGAGACCTCGCGCGCGACCACGCACAGCGACCCGACCTTCATCGTGGACGGGGTCGTGCACTACTGCGTGGCGAACATGCCGGGGGCGGTGCCGCGCACCTCCGCCTACGCGCTCAACAACGTGACCCTGCCGCACGTGCTGACCATCGCCGAGAAGGGCTACCGGCGCGCGCTCGGCGAGGACGAGCACCTGCGCGCCGGCCTCAACGTGCACCGGGGCGACGTGACCTGCCGCGAGGTAGCCGAGGCGCTCGGCTACGAATACCGGCCCGCGCTCGAGTCCATGGCCGCCGCCTGAGCGGCGGGCTACGAGGACGGCGGCGGGCCGTAGCCGCCGCCCGAGGGGGTCTCCAGCACGAACGCGTCGCCCGGCCCCACCCGCCGGTGGTCGTGCCCCGCCATCTCGTCCACCGTCCCGTCCGCGCGCTCCACCCGGTCGCGTGCGCACCGCCCGGGCGCTCCCCCGGCCATGCCGTAGGGCGGGACGTTGCGGTGCTGCCCCAGCACCGTGAGGTCCATCTCCTCCAGGAAGCGGATGCGCCGCACCACCCCGTCGCCGCCCCGCCGGCGCCCCGCCCCGCCGCTGCCCCGGTTCACCTCGAAGCTCTCCAGCACCACCGGGTAGCGCCATTCCAGGATCTCGGGATCGGTGAGGCGGGTGTTCGTCATGTTCGTGTGCACGGCCGACGCGCCGTCGTAGCCCGGCCCCGCGCCCGCGCCGCCGCACACCGTCTCGTAGTACTGGTGGCGGTCGTTGCCGAACACCACGTTGTTCATCGTGCCCTGGCTCTCGGCCGCCACCTCGAGCGCCCCGAACAGCGCGTCCACGATCGCCTGGCTCGTCTCCACGTTGCCTGCGGCCACCGCCGCCGGGTACTTGGGCGCGAGCATCGAGCCCTCGGGGATGACGATGCGGGTGGGCTTCAAGCACCCCTCGTTCAGCGGGATGTCGTCCTCCACCAGGCAGCGGAAGACGTAGAGCACTGCGGAGCACGCGACCGCCGACGGCGCGTTGAGGTTGTTCGGGCGCTGCGCGCTGGTGCCCGTGAAGTCCACGGTGGCCTCGCGCCGCTCGCGGTCGATGGACACGCGCACCCGGATGAGCGCGCCGTCGTCCATGGCGAGCTCGAACTCGCCGCCGCGAAGCCCCGCGAGCACCCGGCGCACCTGCTCTTCGGCGTTGTCCTGCACGTGCCTCATGTAGGCGTGCACCACGTCGAGGCCGAAGTCCGCGATCATCCGCCGCACTTCCTCGATGCCCTTCGCCCCGGCCGCGATCTGGGCCTTCAAGTCGGCGACGTTCTGGTCCGGGTTGCGGGCCGGCCAGCGCCCCGCCCCGAGATGGGCGCGCAGCTCCGCCTCCAGGAAGCGGCCCCCGTCCACCAGCACGAAGTTGTCGAACAGCACCCCCTCCTCCTCCACGGTGGTGGCGAAGGGCGGCACCGAGCCCGGCATGGACCCGCCGATGTCCGAGTGGTGGCCGCGGCTCGCGACGAAGAACAGGAGCCGCGGCTCCGTGCCGCCGCCCCCGCCGCCCTCGCCCTCGCCGCCGTCCGAGGCCGCCCCACCGCCGCCGGACTCGTCGAACACGGGGGCGATGACGGTCACGTCGGGGAGGTGCGTGCCGCCGTTGTAGGGGGCGTTCACGCAGAACGCATCCCCCGGCTTCATCCGCCCCCGGTTCTCGCGCACCACGGTGCGCACGCTCTCGCCCATCGAGCCGAGGTGGATGGGGATGTGGGGCGCGTTGGCGACCAGCCTCCCCTCGGGGTCGAACAGCGCGCAGGAGAAGTCGAGCCGCTCCTTGATGTTCACCGAGTACGCGGTGTTCTCGAGGGTGAGCCCCATCTGCTCGGCGATGGACATGAAGCGGTTGTTGAACACTTCCAGCATGACCGGGTCGCAGCCGGTGCCGACGGCCGATTCGCGGGCGAGTGCCTGCACCCGCTCCAGCACCAGGTCGCCGCCCGCGGCGGCGCTTGCGCGCCAGCCCGGCTCCACCACGGTGGTCGCGGTCGCTTCGAGCACGATTGCGGGTCCATCCACCGCGGCGCCCGCGGCGAGCGCCTCGCGCCGGTAGACCGGGGTCTCGCGCGCGGCGCCGCCGAAGAACGCCTCGACCCGCGCCACCGGCGACGGCGCCGGCTCGCGCCCCGCACGGGCCGCCGCGCCCCGCGGCTCCCCGCCGTCCGGGGCCGGGGCCGGAACCGGGTCCGGGGCCGTGCGGTCCGCGCCCTCCACCGAGCCCACCGCCTCCACCGACGCCGCCTCGACCACGAGCCCCTTCTCCGGCATCGCGAAGCCGTAGCGGCGCCGGTGCGCCTCCTCGAAGCGCGCCTTCATCTCCTCCGCGCCGCCCGCCTCCACCAGGTCGGACGTATCGGTCCCGTCGTAGCGGACGTGGGCGCGGCGCAGGACCCGCACCCGCCCGCCCTCGATGCCTTGCCCGGCCAGCTCCGCGCGCGCTTCGCCCTCGAGCTCGTCCAGCACCGCCTCAAGCGCGCCCGCGCCCTCGTCGTCGAGGCGCGCCTCCACCGCGCGGTCGCGCAGCGCGCGCACGTCCGCGAGCCCCATGCCGTAGGCGGAGAGCACGCCCGCGAGCGGATGCACCATCACCCGGGTCATGCCGAGCGCGTCCGCCACCAGGCACGCGTGCTGCCCGCCCGCGCCCCCGAAGCAGTTCAGCGTGTATGCGGTCACGTCGTAGCCGCGGCGAACGGAGATCGCGCGGATGGCGTTCGCCATGTTGTCCACGGCGATGCGAAGGAACCCTTCGGCCGCCTCCACCGGGGCCGGCGCGCGCCCCGTGGCCGCCCCGACCTCGGCCGCCAGCGCCTCGAACCGCTCCGCCACCGCGCGCGCGTCCAGCGGCTCGTCCTGGCGCGGGCCGAACACCTGCGGGAAGAACTCCGGGCGCAGCCTGCCGAGCAGGACGTTGCAGTCGGTGACGCAGAGCGGCCCGCCCCGCCGGTAGCAGGCCGGCCCCGGGTCCGCGCCCGCCGACTCGGGCCCGACCCGGTAGCGCCCCCCGTCGAACGAGCAGATGGAGCCGCCGCCCGCGGCCACGGTGTGGATCGCCATCATCGGGGCGCGCATCCGCACCCCCGCCACCACGGTCTCGAACGCGCGCTCGTAGGCCCCGTCGTAGTGGGCCACGTCGGTCGAGGTGCCGCCCATGTCGAAGGACACGATGCGCCCGTAGCCCGCGCGCGCCGCCGTCTCCACCGCCCCCACGATGCCGCCCGCAGGGCCGGACAGGATCGCGTCCTTGCCCTGGAACAGGCGGGCGTCGGTGAGGCCGCCGTTCGACTGCATGAACATGAGCCGCACGTCCGCCCCCAGCTCCTCCGCCACCCGGTCGACGTAGCGGCGCAGCAGGGGCGAGAGGTAGGCGTCCACCACGGTGGTGTCGCCGCGGCCCACGAGCTTCATGAGCGGGCTCGTCTCGTAGCCGGTCGAGACCTGGGTGAAGCCGATCGCGCGTGCGGCCTCGGCGAGCGCCCGTTCGTGCGCGGGGTAGCGGTAGCCGTGCATGAGCACGATCGCGACCGAGCGCATCCCGTCCGCATACGCCTCGCGCAGCGCCGCGCGCGCCGCATCGAGGTCGAGCGGCGCCAGCTCCGCGCCGTCCGCCCCCACCCTGCCGTCGACCTCCACCACCCGCTCGTAGAGCATCTCGGGCAGCGCGATGCGCAGGTCGAAGAGGTGCGGGCGGGTCTGGTAGCCGATGCGCAGCGCATCGCGGAAGCCGCGGTTGACGACCAGCAGGGTGCGGTCGCCCTTGCGTTCGAGGAGGGCGTTGGTGGCGACGGTGGTGCCCATGCGCACCGTGTCCACCCCCCGCACCGGTTCGCCGGGGGCGAGCCCGAGCACGTCCCGGATGCCCTGTACGGCGGCGTCGCGGTAGTGCTCCGGGTTGTCGGAGAGGAGCTTGCGGGTGACCGTGGGGCCGCCGGCGCCGCGGCGCGCCACGACGTCGGTGAACGTCCCGCCCCTATCGATCCAGAACTGCCAGCCGCCCCGCGCTTCGCTCATCCCGCCCTCCCCGGCGACCGGCGCCGAAGCGCCGCAATATACCCTCCGGGGGAGAGAGGCGGGGCCTGGACTCGGGGCGGGCCGAGGCCGTCTTCCGGACCGCTTGCGTCCGTACCCCCGTATTCGCGTGCGCCGTCTGCGGCGCTCCTCTTACGAGGGGCCGACGCTGTATGTGGTAGGCGGCGTAGCCGTGTGCACACCGCCGCCGAGCGTCATCAACATGGCGGACGTGGTGAGCTCGTCGATCTCGGTGAGCACCGTGTAGCTCTTGCCGTCCGTCGAGCGGGCGCCGTCAAGCGGGCGCAAGGCCGGGGTGCGCCAAGTGCGCTTGCCTTGCGCCCTCGTGCGGCCAGCCTGCGTGAGGGGGGGGGGGGGGGGGGCGGGGGGGTTTTTACGCATGGTTTTTCCTTCGATGAAAGGGCGAA
>CAZSPS010000392.1:0-3007 GCA_964608875.1 uncultured Ectothiorhodospiraceae bacterium | reverse complement strand
CTCGACACGGCGCAGCTCCCCGTGAGCGTGCGCTTCACCGGCGACGCCCTGCTCGGCATCGCGCCGTTCCTGGCGCTGGCGGTGGCCATCGCCGCCTACGCCGGCGCGAGCGGGGCGGACCGCCTCATCGCCCGCGCCTTCTCCGGCAACCCCGCCCGCACCCTGGTGCTCGCCTCCCTCGTGGGCGCCCTCTCGCCGTTCTGCTCGTGCGGCGTCATCCCGCTCATCGCCGCCATGCTGCGCGCGCGGGTGCCGCTCGCGCCGGTCATGGCCTTCTGGCTCGCCTCGCCGATCATGGACCCGGAGATGTTCGTGCTCACCGCCGCCGGGGTGGGGGCCGGCTTCGCCGTCGCCAAGACCCTGGCCGCCGTCGCGATGGGGCTGCTCGGCGGGCTCGCGGTGCGCGCGCTCGAACGCGCAGGCGGACTGCGGGACCCGCTCGCGGGCGCGGCGCGCGCGGGCTGCGGTGCGGACGCGGGCTGCGGAGGGGAGGAAGGGTTCGACCCGCGGGCGGCGGTGCGCGTGCGGTGGCGGTTCTGGGAGGATCGCGAGCGCCGGAGCCGCTTCACCCGCGAGTCGCTCCACACCGGCGCCTTCCTCCTCAAGTGGCTGACCGTCGCGTTCCTCGCCGAGAGCCTGATGGTGGCCTACGTCCCGGCCGAATCCGTGGCCGCCGCGGTGGGCGGCGGCAGCGCGTTCGCCATCCCGCTCGCGGCGGTGGTCGGGGTGCCGGCCTACATGAACGGCTACGCCGCCATCCCGCTCATCTCGGGGCTGGTGGAGATGGGGATGGCGAGCGGGGCGGCGCTCGCCTTCGCCACCGCCGGCGCGGTCTCGTCCGTGCCGGCGGCCATCGCGGTCTGGGCCCTGGTCCGGCGCAGCGTGTTCTTCCTCTACCTCGCCCTGGGCCTCGGCGGCGCCATCCTCTGCGGCCTCCTCTACCAGGCGAGCGGCGCCCCCATCTGAGGCCGCTCCGCGCCCGCAGCCCCCGGAGACCCGCCATGTCCGCCCCTCCGCTCTCTCCCTACCTCACCGTCGCCGGGGCCGGGGATGCGGTCGAGTTCTACCGGCGCGCGTTCGGCGCGGTCGAGACCGGCCCGCGGCTCACCGCCCCGGACGGAAGCATCGTCCACACCGAGCTCCGCATCGGAAGCGGCGCCCTCATGCTCTCCGAGCACGAGCCGCGCTTCGGCACCGCCGAGCCGCGCTCGCTCGGCGGGACCCCGGTGCGCCTCTCGCTCGCGGTCGAGGACGCCGGCGCGGTGGTCGACGCGGCCGTACGCGCCGGCGCCAAGGTGCTGGTGCCGGTGGACGACCAGTTCTACGGGCATCGGGCCGGCCGCATCGAGGACCCCTTCGGCCACGTCTGGATCGTGACCCAGGAGGTCGAGGCGCTCTCCCAGGACGAGATGCAACGCCGCCTGGACCAACTCCACGGCGGGTAAGCGCACTTCCGCCCGGAGGAAGCCGCTCCGGGCGCCGCCGCTCTCCTATCTCCCGGACCTTGAAGGCTATGCGTGGGCGTAGCCGCCCCGCCCGCGCTCCCCGCGACCTGCGGAATTGAATCGCTGACGGAGCACCGCTTTGCGCCGCGCCGGCCGCAGGGGCCTCGGAAGCTGCCACTGTGGCAGCCTGATCCGCAGCAGACGCACGGAACGTTCGAGCATGGACAGAGCCAGCAGGCATAGCGAGGTGCTCACCATGTGGGCGAAAAGAATCCGCGCCGCCTCGTCCAGCGTGCCCCACACCAACCCCCGGCCTTCGCTCGAAAGCTCCCCGAGCGCGTGGTGGAAGTCGCGCTCGTGGTGGCTCACCTTGGCCAGCTCCGACTCGTACTTCTCGACCTGCCAAAGGACGACCAGCCAGCGCACGGCACCCTGATCCTCGAGGGTGCGCAGCATCCCGTTCAGCGTCGTGCGGGCCATGGCGTAGGCGCGGTCCTCGAACCGGATGTCCTCTCCCAGCGCGGCGGCGTCGAAGAGCCGGTCCCGGAGCACGAACAGCCGGTGGCGCGTCTCGGCGAGCCGGAGCCTCTGGTGCGGTCCGTAGAACATCCACAGCAGCACGCCGAGCAGCAGGTAGAAGGGCGCCAGAGCAGCGATCGGCCCGTAGAACACCCACAGCAGCACGCCGAGCAGCAAGCAAAGAGGCACCAGGGCAGTCATCGGTCGTCCTCCTCCGGAGCTTCGCCCGAAGAGTCCGGCCCGCTCGAGGTCCGCTCGGGGTCGAGCCGTCTCTCCAGATCCGCGTTTCTGGACAGCATGTAGTCGATCCTATCCTTCCGCAGCTGTTTCTGCCGCCGTGCGTACGAGATCGAGAAGCCGGCAACGGCCAGCGCCACGCTCACGGTGAACGAAAACGGTCCCAAGTGCACCTGCAGATCCCAGGACCCGGGCGCAGCGACCAGCACGACCTGCACTTGGTAGAAGCACCAACCGATCACCGACCACTTCCAGACCTGGGTGACGATCCCCTTGACGGTCTTCGCCCACACGTCCGCGCGTACGACGCGCGCTTCGTGTTCGGTCATCCTGTCGGGCATCGAGTCCTCCGTTGATCGGGTGCTGCGGCTGGGGAAGGGGATTACTTGCGCCGACGGGCGGGGCAGGCGGCGCTGCCGCCCACCACGGTGATCGCCGCGGGGCGCGACGCCTCCTCGACTCCCCTGGCGAGCGCGGCGGCGAGGACGCCGCGTTCGAGGTCGCCGGGTCCTCCCAGGCGTCGGCGACGCGGTCTCGGAGAGCGCCACGGAGGGAAACGATGCGGTCCGGGAAAGTTGTCATACCCGACAGGTTACACCCTCGCCAGATGCTGTGCTTGGCGTGGGAGCGCGCCTGCCACTCAGGCGGGGGGGCGGCGGCGGAGGGCGGCGGTTGCGGCGTTGATCCAGTCTTCGGCGCGGCGGTTCAGGTCGGCCACTCCCGCGCCCTCCTCCGGGCCGATGGGGGGGCCGATGGCGAGGCGGATGGTGCCGGCGCGCTTGACGAAGCGCCGCCGCCCCCAGAAG
>CAZSPS010000391.1:0-2398 GCA_964608875.1 uncultured Ectothiorhodospiraceae bacterium | reverse complement strand
GTCGGTCTCGGTGGAGGGCGCCACGCTGACCGTGCGCGGCCTGTCGGTCGGCGAGGCGACGGTGCGGGTCACGGCCACCGACGGCCAGGGCCGGTCGATCTCCCAGCGGCTGTCCGTGACGGTCACGGCGCCGGAGGCGGCCTGGCACCTGCCGCCCGCCTCGCACCCGTCGCTGCAGGGGTTCGTGCGCATCGTCAACCGCTCGGGCGAGGCGGGGGATGTCACGGTGACGGCCACCGACGATTCGGGCATGGCATACCCAACCCTCACCCTGCGGCTGGAGGCCCATGCCGCCGTCCACCTCAACTCGGAGGACCTGGAGGGCGGCAACGCGGCCAAGGGCCTGTCCGGCGGCACCGGCCCCGGCGCGGGCGGCTGGCGGCTCAGGCTCGACAGCGAAACGCTGGACGTGGAGGCGCTGCCGCTGCTGCGCACTTCGGACGGGTTCGTCACGGCGATGGGGGCCACCGCGCCCAAGGGCGATGGCGGCGTTCTGCGGCTGGCCACGTTCAACCCGGCCAGCAACAACAGCCAGGTGAGCCGCCTGCGGCTCGTCAACCCGACCGACATGGAGGCGACCGCAACCGTGACCGGAACGGACGACGCGGGCGAGTCGCCCGGGGAGCCGGTCACGCTCACCTTGCCGGCTGGGTCCGCCTGCGAGGCGGACGCGTCGGCGCTGGAGTCCGGCAGCGGGCTGGCCTGCGGCGATTCCCAGGCGGGCCTCGGCGACGGGACGGGCAAGTGGCGGCTGTCCGTGGAGTCCGAGGCGCCGCTGGTGGCGATGGGCCTGCTGGCCAGCCCCGGCGGCCAGCTCTCGAACCTGTCGGGGTCCGGCTCGCCGGACGCGGACGGGACCTGGCGCGTGCCGCTGTTCCCGCCCGCCTCGGACCCGCAGGGCCGTCAGGGGTTCGTGCGGGTGGCCAACCTTTCCGGCCGGGAGGGCACGGTGTTCATCAGGGCCCACGACGACACGGACTTCGACTACGGACGGCTGACTCTGCGCCTGGGCGCGGGAAAGGCGGCGCACCTCAACGCCGACGACCTGGAGGTGGGCAACCGGGGCAAGAGGCTGACGGGCAGCACGGGCGCGGGCACGGGCGCGTGGCGTCTGGAGCTGTCAAGCTCGGGCATCGACTTCGAGGCCCACGCGTACGTCCGCCACCGGGACGGGTTCCTGACGTCCGTGCAGGCGGCTGCGCCCTCCGTTGCGGCCGAGCCGCCCGCGCGGGGCCGCGTCCACCGGGTGGCGACCCTCAACCCGGGCAGCAACACGCGCCAGGTCGGCGTCCTGCGGCTGGTCAACCGGGGCTCGAGGGACGCGACGGCGACGGTGACGGGCGCGGACGACGGCGGGGTGCGTCCGGGCGGCCCGGTCGAGGTCCGGGTTCCGGCGGGGACGGCGGTTGAGCTGACCGCCGCCGAACTGGAGTCCGGCGAGGCGGACGCCATCGCCTCCGGGTCATTGGGCGACGGAACCGGCAAGTGGCGCCTGCGGGTGGAATCGGAGGGCGACCTTGCGGTGATGGGCCTGCTGCGCGGCCCCATGGGGCGGCTGTCGAACCTGTCGCGGTCTCGGGGCGCGTTCGGGCCGCTGCCGTCGCTGCCGCCGCCGCCCGCGTCGGTGACGGCGGAGGCGGCGGGCCACCGGCGGGTGCGTGCGCAGTGGTCCGAGGTTGAGGGGATGCGCTACGGGGTTGACCTGCTGCTCGGCGGCGCGCCCGTGGAGGGCCGCTCGCTGGCGGCGGCGTTGCGCACGGACTTCCGCTGGTCGGGGCTTGTGCCGGGAGCGTACGCGGTGCGGGTACGCTCGGTGGACGCGGACGGCCGGGCCGGGCCCTGGGGCGGGCCGTCCAACGAGGTTGCGGTCGACTGAACCCTTGGCGGGCTGTCGCAGGTTCGGGACGACCGCTTCGTGGCGCTGGCGGAGGCGGTGGGTTATTGAGTGGGCTTGATCGCCACACTTGCGTCCGCCCGCTCAGACGGCTTGATCGGCGCCGGACCCCGAAGTGCGCACGGCTTGCAGTTGCGCCCGGATTGCTTGGTGCCTCTCCCGGCTGAGTGGGTAGTTCCAGGCGATGAGCGCGCAAAGCGCGAAGCCGATCGCCGGGCCGAAGCTGTAGAGCATGCGCAGGCCGAGGATTTCGCGCTCCGTGTTGGCCGCCCCTTCCGAAGGGTCGTAACCCACCCAGGCCAATAGGGCGAAGGCGAGGGCCGGGCCGACGGATTGGCCGACCTTGACGACGAACGACCATACGGCGAAGTACCAAGCGGCGCGGTCTTCGCCGCTTTCCAAGGTGTCGAGGTCGGCGATGTCCGCCAGCATGGAGGTCGGCACCACGGCGAAGGATGCGCCCAGGAAGCCGGTGCAGGCGGTGATGGGCAGCATCAGGTAAAA
>CAZSPS010000390.1:0-2134 GCA_964608875.1 uncultured Ectothiorhodospiraceae bacterium | reverse complement strand
ATTGCGAACTCCGGGCTGAAGTACAAGGTGCAAGTCAATTCGCAGGTCACCGTGCCGGCGGGCGCCACGAGCGTGAACATCCCGGTGACGATCATCGACGACAGCGCGGAAGAGAGCGACGAGACCGTCATCCTGACGCTGAAGACCTCCAACAAGTACCCGTACAAGTTGGGGACGCCGGCGACGGCCACGATCACGGTGCGCGACAACGACCCGCTGCCGAAGATGTTCATCCACGACTACAGGGCCGTCACCGAGGGCAACACGGCCATCTTCCTCTTGTTCGCGAGCCCAGCCCCGAAGATCGACACCGAAGTGGCCGTCGACATCGTGGACAGCGGCAGCTTCGCGGCCTCGGGCCAGACCGGCCGCCGCTTCGTGACCATCGGCGCCGGGCGGGACCGGGCGAGAATGCGCGTCACCACCGACAACGACAACACGGATGAGCCCGACGGCCGCATCACCGCCACGCTGGCCGCCGGCAGCGGCTACACGGTGAGCAGGGAACCCGCCGACTCGCTCGCCGTCCACGATGACGACGGTGGGCCGACGGTCAGCATCGACGGCGGCAGTGCCGTCACCGAGGGCGGCGCCGCGACCTTCACCCTGCGCGCCAATCCCGCGCCGACTGGCAGCATCACCGTGAACGTGCGCGTGGCGGACAGTGGCCGCTTTGCCCCCAGAAGCCAGACCGGCGCGAGGGAGGTGAGCATCGGCAGCAGCGGCACCGCGACCCTGCGCGTCACCACCGACGATGACAGCACGGACGAGCCCGATGGCCGCATCACCGCGACCCTGGCCTCGGGCAGCGGCTACTGGGTGGACAGCGCCAACAACGCGGATTGGGTGACGGCCTATGACAACGATGGGCGGCCGGCCATGCCGACGGTCAGCATAGTCCGCGGCGGCGCCGCCATCACCGAGGGCGGCAGCGCCACCTTCAACCTGACCGTGAATCCGCCCGCGTCAGCCACCATCATCGTGAACGTCGATGTCGCCGACAGCGGCAGCTTCACCACGAGCTCCCAGACCGGATTGCACCAAGTGTACATCGGGGTGGGGGCGAGCACCTCGACGGTGACCGTCACGACGGTCGACGACGACATCCCTGAGCCGAGCGGCACGATCACCGCGACGGTGCGGGAGGGAGGCAGCTACCTGGTGCCCCGCGACATGAACGCCTCGGACTCGGTGACGGTCAACGACAACGACGCGACATCCACTACGCCGGTGGTCAGCATCGATGGCGGCTCGGCCGTCACCGAGGGCGGCGCCGCGACCTTCACCCTGCGCGCGAGTCCGGCCCCGACCGGCAGCATCACCGTGAACGTCGATGTCACCGACAGCGGCAGCTTCGCCGCGAGCGGACAGACCGGCGCGAAGGAGGTGAGCATCGGCAGCAGCGGCACCGCGACCCTGACCGTCACCACCGACGACGATGCCACCGATGAGCTGAGCGGCACGATCACCGCGGCGGTGCGGACGGGACGCGGCTACTTGCCGCACGCCAGCGACGCCCTGGACTCGGTGGTGGTCTACGACAACGACCCGCCGTCGCCGACCACGCCGGTGGTCAGCATTACGGGCGGCAGCGCCGTCACCGAGGGCGGCAGCGCCAGCTTCACCCTCACCGCATCGCCCGCCCCGACGCAGGCGATTGCGGTCAGCGTCAGTGTGGAGGACAGCGCCAGCTTCGCGGCCGCGGGCCAGACCGGCACGCGGACCGTGTCCGTGAGCACGAGCGGCACGGGGAGCTTCACCGTCACGACGCTCGACGACTCCACCGACGAGCCCAACGGGACGATCATCGCGACGGTGGTGCAGTCGGGCAGCAGCTACGCGCCCCACGAAATGAACCGTACCGCCTCGGTCGCGGTCAACGACAACGACGACTTCGTGAATTCCCCGCTCGTGGACACGAGCGCCACGCCGGACGCGAACTGCCAGGCGCCGTCCTCGGGCAGTCACTGGAACCCGGTCAAGGGCAAGCCCACGACGGGCGGCGTCGGGAAGATCCGGAAGCGGATCAGGGCGACGTTCGAGGGGACGGACACGCTGACCCGGTCCGGCGTCTGCGAGATGGCGCGGCAGAACGTGGCGGACGGGCTGTTCGGCGGTTCCGGGCCGTGGTGCG
>CAZSPS010000389.1:0-13973 GCA_964608875.1 uncultured Ectothiorhodospiraceae bacterium | reverse complement strand
CCGGCAGCCCGTCCACGAGCCCCGCCGGCACGGACACGGCGCACAGCCCCGCGAGGTTCGCGCCCACGGTGTACACGTCCGCGAGGTACATCGAGAGCGGGTCGTCGAGCCGCTCCCCGAGCCGGAACGCGGGGGTGGGGGTGGTGGGGCCGGCGATGACGTCCACCGCCTCGAACGCGCGCCGGTAGTCTTCCGCGATCAGCCGCCGCAGCCGCTGGGCCTTGCCGTAGAAGGCGTCGTAGTACCCCTTGCTGAGCGCGTAGGTGCCCGTCAGGATGCGCCGCTTC
The DNA here is from genome assembly GCA_964608875.1 of uncultured Ectothiorhodospiraceae bacterium. Classification (GTDB taxonomy): domain Bacteria; phylum Pseudomonadota; class Gammaproteobacteria; order HK1; family HK1; genus JAJDXW01. The sequence goes on along the minus strand of CAZSPS010000389.1, from coordinate 13,686 downwards.
ACCTCCGCCCCGAAGCCCTCGGAGCGCGAGCGCTCGAACAGCGCTTCGACGTTGTCCGCCGCCGCCGCCCGGTGGCCGTAGCGCACCCCGTCGAAGCGCGAGAGGTTCGAGGAGCACTCCGCCGGGGCCAGCATGTAGTAGGTGGGGATGCAGGCTTCGGCGTATTCGAGGCGGATGGGCCGCACGCGCGCGCCGAGCCGCTCGAGCTCGCCGATCGCGGCCTCGACCGCGGCCCGCACCCCCGGGTCGAGCCCGTCCCCGAAGTGCTCCGCGGGCACCCCGATGCGCAGCCCCGAGAGCGGCGCGCCGAGCGCCCCGTGGTAGTCGTCCACCGGGGCGTCGAGGCTGGTCGAGTCGCGCGGGTCGAACCCCGCCATCGCGCCGAGCACCAGGGCGGCGTCCTCCGCGCTGCGGGCGATGACCCCGCCCTGGTCGAAGCTCGAGGCGAAGGCCACGAGCCCGTGCCGGGACACCCGGCCGTAGGTCGGCTTGAGCCCGGTGAGGCCGCACAGGGCGGCCGGCTGACGGATGGAGCCGCCGGTGTCGGTGGCGCTCGCGGCGGGGGCGAGGCCGGCGGCCACCGCCGCCGCCGAGCCGCCCGACGAGCCGCCCGCCACCCGCTCCGGGTCCCACGGGTTGCGCACCGGGCCGAAGCAGCCGGACTCGCTGGACGAGCCCATCGCGAACTCGTCCATGTTGGTCTTGCCGAGGGCGACCATGCCCGCCGCGCGCAGACGCTCCACCACGGCCGCGTCGTAGGGGGGGGCGTAGTCCGCCAGCATCCGCGACCCGCACGTGGTGCGCACGCCGCGGGTGCAGAAGAGGTCCTTGTGCGCCACCGGCACCCCGGCGAGGGGGCCGGCCTCGCCCCGGCCGCGGGCGCGGTCGGCGCGCCGCGCCTCCTCGACCGCCGCTTCCGGGGTCACGGTGACGTAGGCGTTCAGCCGGGGGTCGAGGGCCTCGATCCGGTCGAGGAAGTGCCGGGCGATCTCTTCGGCGCTGAACTCGCGGCGCGCGAGCCCGGCCGCGAGCCCGGCCACGGAATGCGGATCGGGGGCGCTCACCGGGGCGCGGTCATCGGGGCGCGATCACCCTGGGCACCACGTACATCCCGCTCTCGACCTCGGGGGCGCCGCGCTGCAGCGACTCCCGGTCCACCTCTTCGGTCACCTCGTCCGGGCGCAGGCGCTGCACCGCTTCCAGGGGATGGGCGAGCGGCTCGACCCCGCTCGTGTCGATGGCGCCCAGCCGCGCGAACAGATCGAGGATGCGGCCGAGGTCGCGCGCGCGCTCGTCCAGCTCCCCGGGTTCGATCCGCAGCCGGGCGAGCCGGGCGATCCGCTCGACCTCGGCGTGGCTGACGGCCATGTGCTCCCCTTTGCGGTCCCGCCGGCGGGCGATGGCTTACCGGCTTACCGGCTGATATACTCGGACGGAACCTTCCTCGTTCACCGGCAACGGCGACAGACTCCGGCGGGCAGGCACCCCTACCCTCCGGAAGGATAGGACGGCCCCTCTCCGATTCAATGAAATCCTGCCCATGATACCCAAATTCCTGCGCGGGCTGTTCTCAGCCGACCTGTCCATCGACCTCGGAACCGCCAATACCCTCATCTACGTGCGGGACAAGGGGGTGGTGCTGGACGAACCCTCCGTGGTCGCGATGCGCGCGGACCCGCGCACCAACTCCTGGGCGGTGGCGGCGGTCGGGGACGAGGCGAAGTACATGCTCGGCCGCACCCCGGGGCACATCACCGCGATCCGCCCCCTGAAGGACGGGGTCATCGCCGACTTCACCGTCACCGAGAAGATGCTGCAGTACTTCATCCACCGGGTGCACGAGAGCACGCTGTTCCGGCCGAGCCCGCGGGTGCTGGTGTGCGTGCCGTGCGGCTCCACGCAGGTCGAGCGGCGGGCCATCCGCGAGTCGGTGCTGGGCGCGGGCGCGCGCGACGTGTTCCTGGTGGAGGAGCCGATGGCGGCCGCCATCGGGGCCGGCCTGCCGGTCAGCGAGCCGCAGGGCTCCATGGTCCTCGACATCGGCGGCGGGACCACCGAGGTGGCGGTGATCTCCCTCAACGGGGTGGTCTATTCGGAGTCGGTGCGCATCGGCGGCGACCGCTTCGACGAGGCGATCATGGCCCACGTCCGGCGCACCTACGGCATCCTCATCGGCGAGGCCACCGCCGAGCGCGTGAAGTGCGAGATCGGATGCGCCGTGCAGAGCGACGAGGTGAAGGAGATGGAGGTCCGCGGGCGCAACATCGCCGAGGGGGTGCCGCGGGGGTTCGTATTGAGCAGCCAGGAGGTGCGCGAGGCGCTGCAGGAGCCGCTGATGGGCATCGTCACCGCGGTGCGCACCGCGCTCGAGCACACCCCGCCCGAGCTCGGCGCGGACGTGGCCGAGCGCGGCATGGTGTTGACCGGGGGCGGGGCGCTGCTGCACGAGATGGACCGCCTCATCGTCCAGGAGACGGGGCTGCCCGTGGTGGTGGCCGAGGACCCCCTCACCTGCGTCGTCCGGGGAGGCGGGCGGGCGCTCGAGCTCATCGCGCAGAGTGAGTCCACCGTATTCATCAGCGAGTAGCTTGGACGCGGCCGCGGGACCCCGTACCGCAGCCCCCGGCCGCCGGGTCCGGCGCTTCTGACGGCAGGTGCAGCGAGTGGCCGCACTTCCCTCCATCCGCCCGTCTTCCCTGCGGCTCCGCGCCGGGGCGTGCGTGCTCCTGTCCCTCGCATTGATGACGGCGGACCACCGCGGCTGGTACACGTCCGCGCTCCGGGGCGCCCTGTCCCTGGTCGTCTATCCCGTCCGCTTCCTGGTGAGCGAGGTGTTCGTGAACCTGCCGTCCGCGGTCCGGTCGCGCCTCGCCGAGAACCGCGACCTCGCCGGCGAGAACCGGGCGCTGCGCGAGAAGCTCCTGCTGCTCGGCGCGCAGATCGAGCGCCTGCGCGAGCTCGAAGGGGAGAACGGCCGCCTGCGCGAGCTGTTGCACCTGTCCGCCCGCATCGACGACCCGGTGCAGGTGGCGAAGGTGATCGGGGTGGAGATCGACCCCATGCTGCGGCGGGTGGAGCTCGACAAGGGGCTGCGGCACGGCGTGCGCCGGGGGCAGTCGGTCATCGACGCGAACGGGGTCTTGGGACAGGTCGCGCACGCCGGACTCTTCTCGAGCACCATGATCCTCATCACCGACCCCGACCACGCGCTCCCGGTGCTGCTCAGCCGCACCGGCTTCCGGTCCATCGCCGTGGGGCGCGGGTCGGGCGGGGAGCTCGAGCTGACCCACGTGCCCAAGGACGTCGACATCGAGCCCGAAGACCTGCTCGTCTCCTCCGGGCTCGGCGGGCGCTTCCCGGGCGGTTATCCGGCCGCGCGGGTGGTGCGGGTGGAGCGCGACGAGGGGGAGGAGTACGTCCACGTGCGTCTGCGCCCGGTCTCGGACTTGAAGCGCGTGCGCGAGGTGCTGGTGGTCTCCCCGTCCGCGCAGGCCGGCGAAAATGCCGATGCCCGCTGATGGACCGGCCGCGCACCGCCCTCGTCGTCCCGATCGTGGCGAGCTTCGCCGTGGCCTTCGTCTTCGCGGCCCTGCCGATGCCGGAGTGGGCGGTGGCGTGGCGCCCGCCCTGGGTCGCGCTGGTGCTGCTCTTCTGGTGCTTCGCCGCGCCCGAGCGGGTGGGGGTGGTGGTCGGCTGGTCGTGCGGCCTCATTCTCGACGCCCTCGTCGGCACCCTCCTCGGCCAGCATGCGCTGGGGCTCGCGGTCGTGGCCTGGCTCGGGCACCGCGTGCGCCTGCGGGTGCAGCTCCTGCCGGTGTGGCAGCGGGCGCTGGCGGTCGCGGGGCTGCTGGCGGTCGAGCAGTTCCTGGTGTCGTGGGTCACGGGTCTGCGCGGCGTCTCCGTCGATGCCCTCACCTACGTGTCCGTGCCGCTCGCGGGGGCGCTGATGTGGCCGTGGATCTTCTTCGTCCTGCACCGGCTGCACGGCCGCTACCGGGACCGTTAGCGCACCCCCGGCGGGGGGTGCGCTAGCGCGCGCGGGCGGCGCCGTGGCCACGCACCCGCTGCGGCGGGAGGAGGAGCGGGCGCGTGTGCTCCTCGGCTCGCGCATCGTCGTCATGGCGGGCATCGCGGTGGCGGGGCTGCTGGTGCTGCTGGCGCAGAGCGTGCGGCTGCAGGTCGTGGAGCACGAGCACTACTCGACCCGGTCCCAGGAGAACCGCATCCGCATCCGCCCCCTTCCGCCCCCCCGCGGCCTCATCCGCGACCGCAACGGGCTGATCCTGGCCCGCAACGCTTCGCTGTTCAGCCTGGAGATCGTCCCCGAAGAGGCGGGGGACCTCGACCGGGTGCTGCGCGAGCTGCGCGGGATCGTGCCGATCGGCGAGGAGGAGGAAACCAAGTTCCGCGAGCAGCTGGGCCTTTTCGCCGCGTTCGAGAGCATCCCGCTCAGGATCGGCCTGGACCCGCGGGAAGTGGCGGCGTTCTCGGTCAACCGGCACGACTTCCCGGGGGTGGACATCCACGCCCGGCTGGTGCGGGAGTATCCCTACGGCGCGGCCATGACCCACCTGCTGGGATACGTCGGCCGGATCGACTCCAAGGAGAAGGAGCGTCTGGCCGGCGACCCCGACTACGCGGGCAGCCGCTACATCGGCAAGGCCGGGGTCGAGAAGGCGTGGGAGCGCGAGCTGCACGGTCGCGCCGGCGCGGAGCAGATCGAGGTCGACGCCCACGGCCGCACGGTGCGGGAGGTCGACGCCGACGCGCCGGTATCGGGGGCGGACGTCTACCTCGGCCTGGACGCGGACCTCCAGCTCGCGGCCCATGCGGCGCTCGCCGGGCAGGAGGGCGCGGTCGTCGCCGTGGACCCGCGCAACGGCGACCTGCTGGTGTTCGCGAGCGCGCCGTCCTTCGACCCCAACCCGCTGGTGCGGGGCATGGACCGGGAGAGCTACCGCAAGCTGCGGGAGTCCCCCTACCTCCCGCTGCTGAACCGCGCGCTGCGCGGCCAGTACCCGCCGGGCTCGGTCATCAAGCCCTTCCTCGGCTTCGCCGGGCTGGACCGGGAGCTCGCCCTGCCCGGCGGCAAGGTCCTGTGCGCGGGCCGCTTCCGGCTCGGGGGCACCAACTACGTGTACCGGGACTGGAAGCCCGAGGGCCATGGACTCGTCGATCTCGAGGCGGCGCTGGCCCAGAGCTGCGACATCTTCTTCTACCGGCTCGCGCTCGAGCTCGGCATCGAGCGCATGCACTACTACCTGACCCGCTTCGGCCTCGGGGCGCCGACCGGGGTGGACCTGCCGTGGGAGTCGGCGGGCCTCATCCCTTCGCCCGAGTGGAAGCAAAGGGCGAGGAACCAGAGGTGGACGCGGGGGGAGACGGTGATCACCGGCATCGGCCAGGGCTACATGCTGACCACGCCGATGCAGTTGGCGGCGGCCACCGCCACCTTGTCCCGGCGCGGCGTGCGCCTCCGTCCGCGCGCGGTGGTGCGTCTCGAGGACAACGGGGAGAGGCGCGAGTTGCCGATCGATGCCCTGCCGGCGGTCGACACCGGCCGCCCCGAGCACTGGACGCGCGTGGTGGACGGGATGGAAGCGGTGGTGCACGGGGAGCGCGGCACCGCGCGGCACGTCGGGCGCGGCATCTCGTACCGGATCGCGGGCAAGACCGGCACCGCCCAGGTGGTGTCGCGACCGCGCAACGTGGACCGCATCGACCCGGAGACGGTCGCGCGCGAGCGCCGCGACCACGCCCTGTTCGTGGGTTTCGCGCCCATCGGCGACCCCCGCATCGCGGTGGCCGTGGTGGTCGAGCACGGCGGCTCCGGGAGCAAGGCGGCGGCCCCGATCGCGCGCGCCATCATCGAACGCTACCTCGGGAGCGGCGGCGTCCGGCCGCCCTCGCGCGAGCCGGCCGCCGCTGCAGCCGCCGCCGGGTCGGGATGAAGCCGTGAACCTGCCGCGCCGCTGGAGCCCGCAAGCCGAACGCTTCGATCTGCCGTTGGCGGGCGCGCTGGCGCTGCTGGCGGGGGTCGGACTCCTCGTGGTCTACGCGGCGGGCGGGCAGCCGCTGCTGCTGCGCCACCTGGCCCGGCTGGCGGTGGGGGTCGCGCTCCTGGCCGCGCTCGCCCACGTCGAGCCCCGCAGGTACGCCGAGTGGGCGCCGTGGTTCTATGCCGCCGTGATCGCCGCACTGCTGGGGGTGCTGGTCTTCGGCTCGTCCGCGAAGGGGGCGCAGCGCTGGCTTTCCCTGGGCGGCTTCCAGGTGCAGCCGTCGGAGCTGGCCAAGATCGCCATCCCGCTCGCGGCCGCCGCCTTCCTGGCGCGGCGCGGCGGACGGCCGCGGCTGTCGGTCGTGCTCGGGGCGGCGGCCTTCATCGCGCTGCCCGTGTTCCTGGTCGGCCGCCAGCCGGATCTCGGCACCGCGGTCATCATCGCCGTGGCCGGGGCGGGGCTGCTGTTCGCCTCCGGCATCCGCTGGCGGCTCGTCGTCGGCGCCGGCGCGGCGGCCCTCGCGGCCGTGCCGTTCGTGTGGTACGTGATGGAGGACTACCAGCGCAGCCGGCTCATCACCTTCCTCGACCCCGAGCGCAACCCGCTCGGCTCGGGCTACCACATCATCCAGTCGAAGATCGCGATCGGCTCGGGCGGCGTCTACGGCAAGGGGTGGCTCAACGGCACCCAGTCGCAGCTCGACTTCCTGCCCGAGCGCTCGACCGACTTCGTGTTCTCGGTGCTGGCCGAGGAGTTCGGGCTGCTGGGGGTGGCGACGTTGCTGACGCTGTTCGGCTTCGTGGTGCTGCGCGGCTTCCGGCTCGCCATGCAGACCCCGGACCTGTTCGCGCGGCTCGTGGCCGCGGCGCTCGTGTTCTCCTTCTTCCTGCACGTCTTCGTCAACGTCGGGATGGTGAGCGGGCTCTTCCCGGTGGTCGGACTGCCGCTGCCGCTGATAAGCTACGGCGGGACGTCGATGGTCACCTCCCTCGCGTCGTTCGGCATCGTGATGGCGATGTCCTCGCATCGGCGGGTGCTGACGGAATGACGGAATAGGAGTCGGGAACGGGATGCGCAAGCCTGGGATCTGGGCGCTCTTGTCGTGCGGGCTCGCGGGCGCCGCCTGGAGCGTGGACGGCCCGCTCCACGAGGCGCCGGCGGTGCGCTCGTTCATGGCCGAGGTCGAGGCGCGCCACGGCTTCGACGGCGCATGGCTCGAGGAGGTGTTCCGCGGCGCCCGGCGGCGGCAGTCGATCCTGGACGCCTTCGGCCGGCCGGCCGAGGCGAAGCCGTGGCGGGCCTACCGCCCCCTCTTCGTCACCGGCCGGCAGGTCCGCCGCGGCGTGGAGTTCGCGCGCGCCGAAGCGGCGGCGCTCGAGCGGGCGCGGGTGCGCTACGGGGTGCCGCCGGAGATCGTGGCGGCGATCATCGGCGTCGAGTCCTCCTACGGCCGTTCCACCGGCCGCCACCGGGTGATCGACGCGCTCGCCACCCTCGCGTTCTTCGCGCCGCGCCGGTCGGAGTTCTTCCGCGGCGAGCTGGAGCAGTACCTGGTCCTGCTGCGCGAGGAGGGGCTGGCGCCCGACACCCTGCGCGGCTCCTATGCGGGCGCCATCGGCATCCCCCAGTTCATCTCGAGCAGCTACCGCAACTACGCCATCGACTTCGACGGCGACGGCCGGCGCGACCTCTCGGGCAGCGTGGCCGACGCCATCGGCAGCGTCGCCAACTACCTGGCCCGCTTCGGGTGGCGGCCGGGCGAGCCGATCGCCATGCCGGTGCTCGCCTCCGGGGCGCACGGCGCCGATGCGCTGGTGGGCGGCCTCGAGCCCGAGCGCACGTGGCGCGAGCTCGAGGAGGCCGGACTGCGGCCGCAGGGCGGGGCCGCAGCGCCGGCCCCGGACACCCCGGTCTCCCTCTACCGGCTCGACGGGGCCGCAGGTCCGGAGTACTGGGCCGGCTTCCGCAACTTCTACGTCATCACGCGGTACAACCGGAGCTCGCTCTATGCAATGGCCGTCTACCAGCTCGCCGACGCGATCGGGAGCCATGGAGGGTAGGGTGCGCGGGTACGGAGCGGCGGCGGGGCGGCTCGCCGGCCTCGCCCTGCTCGCGGCGGCGGCGGGCTGCGCGGCGCCCGCGGGCGACGGGCCGATGGCGGACGGCGCCGGGCTCGCGCACGAGCGGGACGGCCCGCCCCATCCCTCCGCCCGCCTCTCGCGCGAGCAGGCCATGCAGGTCGCCGATGCGACGCCGCGCCGGGAGCCGAGGAGCCTCTACGGCAACCAGCCGATGTACAGCGTGCACGGCCGCACCTACCGCACCCGGTCGTCGAGCGGCGGCTTCGTCGAGCGCGGACTCGCGTCCTGGTACGGGCGCAAGTTCCAGAAACGCCTCACCAGCAGCCGCGAGCCCTACGACATGTTCGCGATGACCGCGGCCCACCGCACTCTGCCGCTCCCCACCTACGTGCGGGTCACCCGTCTCGACAACGGGCGCAGCGTCGTGGTCCGGGTGAACGACCGCGGCCCCTTCCGCGCCGGGCGCATCATCGACCTCTCCTACGTGGCGGCGGTCAAGCTCGGCATCGAACGCACCGGCACGGCGCCGGTCGAGGTGCGCGCGCTGGAGCCGCCGGCGGACGAGGAGGCGCCCGCGCCCGCGGCGCCGGCCGAGGCGCGTGCGCCGGACCCGGCGGAGTCCGGAGCGGCGGGGATCGAAGAGGAGGAGGAGGAGGCGCCGGCTGCGGCTTCGCCGCCGCCGGGCCGCGCGCGGGTGTACGTGCAGATCGGGGCGTACCGCAAGCCGTCCAACGCCGAGCGGGCGTTCGCGCTGGCCTCGCAGCTGCGCCCGGGGCAGGCGCGCATCGTGCGGGTGCGGCAGAAGGAGGGGGTGCTGCACCGGGTGCGCCTCGGGCCTTTCGACGCGGTGGAGGACGTGGACCGGGCATTGAAGGACCTGGCGGCGCACGGGCGGGACGACGTGCGGCTGGTGGTCGAGCGGGACGGAGATGGGACGGCGGGGCACGAAGGCAACTGAGGCGGGCGCCGCCCGTCTTCGCGCGGCGTGCGCGGCGGCGGCGCTGGCCGCGCTCGCGGCGGCGGGGCCCGCGGCCGGCGCGGCCGGGGACTCCCCGCGGCTGGACGCGGAGACCTGGTTCCTGCAGGACTTCCACACCGGGCGGGTGCTGGCGGAGGAGAGGGCCGGCGAGCGCCGGGAGCCCGCGAGCCTCGTGAAGCTGATGACGGTGTACGTGACGCTCGCGGAGATCGCCCGCGGCGGCCTCGGGCTCGCCGACGAGGTGCCCGTGAGCCGCGAGGCCTGGCGGATGGGCGGCTCGCAGATGTTCCTGGAGGTGAGTACGAAGACCACGGTCGAGCAGGCGCTCAAGGGGATCATCGTACAGTCCGGCAACGACGCGAGCGTCGCCATCGCCGAGCGGGTCGCGGGCACCGAGGAAGCCTTCGTGGGGCTGATGAACGAGCAGGCGGAGCGGCTCGGGATGGACGGGACCCGCTACGGCAACGCGCACGGCCTCTCCCATCCGCAGAACTATACGACCGCCCGCGACACCGCCACCCTCCTGCGCGCCCTCATGCGCGACTTCCCGGAGGTCTACCTGTGGCACTCCCTGCCGGAGTTCACCTACAACGGCATCACCCAGCCGAACCGCAACCGGCTGCTGCGCAGCGACCCCACGGTGGACGGCGGCAAGACCGGCTATACGAAGAACGCCGGCTACTGCCTCGCGGTGTCCGCGAACCGCAACGGGATGCGGCTCGTGGCCGTGGTCATGGGCGCGCCCAGCTCTCCGGAGCGGTTCCGGGCGGCCAGCACCCTGTTCGGCTACGGCTACCGGAACTACCTGACCAGCCTCGTCTTCGCCGCCAAGGAGCCGGTGCGCGAGGCCACGGTGTGGTCGGGCGCCGCCGAGTCGGTGCGGGTGGGGCTGGCGCGGGACCTGTGGGTGACGATGGCGCGGCGCGATGCGGACCGGCTCCGCACGCGCACGTTCCTCGACGATCCGGTCGTCGCTCCGGTCCAAGAGGGCGGCGCGCTCGGACGGATGGAGCTCGCGCTCGGCGAGCGCACGTTCGCCGAGCGCGAGCTGGTCGCGCTCTCCGCCGTGTCCGAGGGCTCGCTCTACCGGCGGGTCGTGGACTGGTTCCGCCTCCTCTGGCACTGACGGGCGCGGGGCCTCCTTCCGCCGTGGCTTCCGGAGGGGGCTCCGGAACCCGTCTCCGGCGGCTCGGACGGCGGGAGTGCGCGCGCACCATCGACGAGATGCGCCGCTACACGGACGCGCGCACGGCGGATTCGGCGGACGAGGTCTGGTTGGTCGAGCATCCGCCGGTCTACACCCTGGGGCAGGCGGGTCGGCGCGAGCACGTGCGCGCGCCGGGGCGCATCCCGGTGCTCGCGACGGACCGGGGCGGACAGGTGACCTACCACGGCCCCGGCCAGCTCGTGGCCTACGTGCTGCTCGACCTGCGCCGGCTCGGGCTCGGGGTGGGCGCGCTCGTGCGCCGCCTGGAGCAGGCGGTGATCGACATGGTGGCGGAGGCGGGCATCGCCGCCGTCCGGCGCGCGGGCGCGCCGGGGGTGTACGTGGACGGCGCCAAGCTCGCCGCCGTCGGGCTGCGGGTGCGGCGCGGGTGCACCTACCACGGCATCGCGCTCAACGTCGATGGGGACCTCGCCCCGTTCCGGGGCATCGACCCGTGCGGCTACGCGGGGCTGGAGGTGACCCGGCTGCGCGACCTCGGCCTCGACTGGACGGTGGAGGAGGCCGGGGAGCGCCTGGCGCCCTTCCTGCTGCGCGCCGCCGCCCCCGTCCGCGCTCCCGGCCCGTCCGCGTCTCCGGCTCCGGCTGCGTCCGCGTCTGCGTCCCCGGCCCCCGGACGGCGCCCCCCGGCGGCGCCCGCGGCGTGATCGGCTTCCTCGTCCGGCGGGCGGCGAGCGCCGCGGTGGTGGTGGCGGGAGTCCTCACCCTCGTCTTCTTCCTCATCCATCTCACCCCCGGCGACCCGGTCGAGGTCATGCTCGGCGAGCACGCCGCCCCGGCGGACCGGGCCGCGCTGCGCACGTCCCTCGGCCTCGACCGGCCGCTCGGGGCGCAGTACGTGGACTACGTGCGCCGGCTCGCGCGGCTCGACCTCGGGGTGTCGCTGCACTCGCGCCGCCCCATCGCATCACTCCTCGCCGAACGCATCCCGGCCACCGCCGCGCTGGCGGGGGCGGCCCTCGCCGTGGCGGCCGTGCTGGCGCTCGCGTTCGGCACGCTCGCCGCCGTGCGCCGCGGCTCGGCCTGGGACTACGGGGCGATGGGCTTCGCGATGCTGGGGGTGTCGGTGCCGAACTTCGTCCTCGGCCCGGTCCTCATCCTGGTGTTCTCGGTGTGGCTCGGATGGTTTCCGGTGAGCGGGCGCGAGGCGCCGGCGTCCATCGTGCTCCCCGCCCTCACCCTCGGCACCGCGCTCGCGGCCATCCTCTCGCGCATGGTGCGCTCGTCGCTGCTGGAGGTGCTGGGGGAGGACTACGTGCGCACCGCGCGCTCGAAGGGGGCGGGCGGCGCGAGGGTGGTGTTCGTGCATGCCCTGCGCAATGCGATGCTGCCGGTCGCGACCCTGCTCGGCCTGCAGCTCGGGGCGCTGCTCGGCGGGGCGGTCATCACCGAGATCGTGTTCGCCTGGCCCGGCGTGGGGCAGCTCACCATCGACGCCATCCGCCAGCGCGACTATCCGGTGCTGCAGGCGTGCGTGCTGCTCGTGAGCCTCGGCTACGTGGCCGTCAATACGTTGACCGATGCGGTCTACGCCTGGCTCGATCCGCGGATCCGCTTCGGCGATGCCTGAGTTTCCCGCCCGCACCGGCTTCAGCGGCCGGCGGCTCGCCGCCGCTCTCCCCGTCACGGTCGTGGCGCTGTGGGCGCTGGCCGCCCTCGCCGGCGGCTGGCTGCCGCTCGAGCCGGCGCGGGTGGACCTGCCCCTGGTGCTCGAGCCGCCCGGCGCGGCGGCGGGCCTGCGGGGGCTGCTCGGCTTCGACGGGCTCGGCCGTCCGGTGCTGGACCGCTTGGTGGCGGGCGCCGGGACCTCCTTCCTGGTCGCCGCCGCCGTGGTCGGTCTCTCGGCCGCCGCCGGTACCGTGGTCGGGGTGGCGAGCGCGTGGAGCGGCGGCGCGTGGGACCACGCGGCGGTGCGGGTCATCGACGTGTTCCTCGCGTTCCCCGGCATCCTGCTCGCGATCGCGCTCGCCGGGGTGCTCGGCCCCGGCATCGACAACGTGGTGATCGCGCTCGCCGCCGTCGGGTGGGTGGGCTTCGCGCGCCTCGCCCGCGCCCAGACCCTGACGCTCATGCGCCGCGAGCACGTCCTGGCGGCGGTGGCGCTCGGCGCCTCCTTCCCCCGCATCGCGGCCCGCCACCTGCTGCCCCTGCTGGCCGCACCGCTCATCGTGGAGGCGACCTTCGCCGTGGCGGCGGTGGTGATCGGCGAGGCCGGGCTGTCGTTTCTCGGCCTCGGGGTGCAGCCGCCGCAGCTCTCGTGGGGCAGCATGGTGCTCGAGGGCACCCGCTTCATGCTGGTGGCGCCCCATCTGGTGCTCGCCCCCGCGATCGCGATCGGGCTGGTGGTGCTCGCCGTCAACCTGCTCGGGGACCGTTTGCGCGACCGGCTCGATGTGCGCGGGCGCGGCCTCGAAAGGCATTGAACGGAACCGGGGCCCGGACCGGCGCGCGCGCGGCGGGGATGGCGGAGAGGGAGGAGGAGTCCACGATGACGGATGCGGGAGCGCTCGGACCGGTCATGATGGACCTCGCCGGGCTCATGCCGGACGGCGAGGAGCGCGAGCTGGCGATGCATCCCGCGGTCGGCGGGGTGGTCCTGTTCGGGCGCAACTACGAGGCGCCGGCGCAGCTCGCCGCGCTCACCGGCGAGCTGCGCCGGCTCCGCTCGCCGCCCCTGCTGCTCGCGGTGGACCACGAGGGCGGACGGGTGCAGCGGTTCCGGGACGGGTTCACCGCACTGCCCGCCGCCGGGCGCATCGGAGCGCGCTACGGCCGGGACCCGGCGGCGGCCCGCGCGCTCGCCGAGGCGGCGGGGCTGGTCGCCGCCGCCGAGCTCCGGCGGGCGGGGCTGGACCTCGACTTCGCCCCGGTCCTGGACCTCGACGGGGGCAACCGAGAGATCATCGGCGACCGCGCCTTCCACGCCGACCCGGACGTGGTGGCGGACCTCGCTGCGGCCTGGCTGCGCGGGATGGCCCGCGCCGGCTTCGCGGGAGTCGGCAAGCACTTCCCGGGGCACGGGACGGCGCGCGGCGACACCCACGTGGGCGCGGTGACGGACGCGCGCCCGCTCGAGGCGCTGCGGGCCGCGGACCTCCGGCCCTTCGCCGCGCTCGCCCCGTCCCTCGGCGCGGTGATGACCGGCCACGTCCGCTATCCGGCCGTGGACGGCGAGGCGCCGACCTTCTCGCGCCGCTGGCTCGAGGGGGTGCTGCGGCGCGAGCTCGGTTTTACGGGTATCGTGTTGAGCGACGACCTCTCGATGAGCGCCGCGGGAGAGGGCGGCTCCACCCCCGAGGCGCGGGTGGAGGCGGCGTTCGCCGCGGGCTGCGACGCGGCGCTGGTCCTGAACGACCGGCCTGCCCTGGTGCGGGTGCTGGACGGGTGGCGGCCGGCGGGCGC
>CAZSPS010000388.1:0-3726 GCA_964608875.1 uncultured Ectothiorhodospiraceae bacterium | reverse complement strand
CTCCCGTCCCCATCCCCGTCCCCGCCGCCGGCGCGAACGAGAACCTCCGCGCTCTGCCCCGGATGCAGGGCGGGGTGGTCGCACGGTGCGAAGGAGAAGCGCTCGGGCGCCCCCGTCAGATCCAGCAGCGCCTCCACGTCGGACTTGAGGTCGAAGAAGTCCGCCTCGCGCGCCTCGCTCCCCCACTGCTCGGGCACCACGGGGCCGGTCGCCACCGCCGCCAGGCAGCGCTCCTGGGCCACGTCCGCCACCTGGTCGCGCGCCAGCTCGCCCCAGCGTTCGAGGTCCCCGATGCGCGCGCGCAGCGCCGGGTCGCGCCGGAAGCGAAGCCCCGTCTCGAACAGCCGCACCCGGCGCTGCTGGCGGTTGACGTTGTGGATGAGCGCCCCGCAGAGCCCGGTCCAAAGGCGCGTGCGCATGACCGAGAGGTCGGAAGAGATGGGGTTGGCGAGCGCGATGGGCGGGGTCTCCGGGTCGAGCAGCGCTTGCAGCGCGGGGTCCACGAAGCTGTAGGTCACCGCCTCCTGGTATCCGCGGTCCACCATCGCCCGCCGCAGCCGTGCGACCGGGAGCGCCGTCTCCCGGTCCTCGCCCGCGCGCAGCACCCCCTCGAGGCCGACCGCGGGCACCCGGTCGTAGCCCGCGAGCCGCGCGACCTCCTCGATGAGGTCCTCCTCCAGGGCCACGTCGAAGCGGTGGCTGGGCGGGGTGACCGACCAGCCGCCCTCCTCCTCCTCGACCTCCATCCGCAGCCGCTCGAGCGTCTCCACCACCTCTTCGGCGGGCGGCGCCATGCCGAGCAGCCGCTCGATGCGCGCGGCCCGCAGCCGGATCGGCGCGGGCGGCGGGCAGTGCCCCGGCAGCGACTCGTCGACCACCGGCCCCGGCCGCCCGCCCGCGATGTCCATCAGCAGCCGGGTGGCGCGCTCGATCGCGGTGCGCTGCAGCGCCGGGTCCACCCCGCGCTCGAAGCGCTGGGACGCATCGGTGTGCAGCCCGTAGGCGCGCGGCTCGCCCATGAGGTCCGCGGGGTCGAACCAGGCGCTCTCCAGGAACACGTCGCGCGTCCCGCCGCCGACCCCGGTGCCGCTCCCGCCCATGATGCCCGCGAGCGCCACCGGCTTCTCGTGGTCGGCGATGACGAGGGTCGAGGGGCGGAGCTCGACCGTGCGTTCGTCGAGCAGCGCGAGCCGCTCGCCCGCGAGGGCGCGGCGCACGCGGATGCCGCCCTCGAGCCGCCCGAGGTCGAACGCGTGCAGCGGCTGCCCGAGCTCGAGCATGACGTAGTTCGTCACGTCCACCACGGGAGAGATGCAGCGCACCCCGCTCCGGCGCAGCCGCTCGCTCATCCAAAGCGGCGTCCGCGCCGCGGGGTCGATGCCGCGCAGCACCCGGCCCGCGTAGCGCGTGCACCCCTGCGGCTCCTCGAGCGCGATCGGCAGGCGGTCCTCGATCGCGGCGGGCACGGGTTCGAGGCCCGGGCCGCCGACGGCGAGGCGGTTGACCGCGCCCAGCTCGCGCGCCACCCCCGCCACCCCCAGGCAGTCGCCGCGCTCGGGGGTCACGCTCAGCTCAATGACGGCGTCGTCGAGCGCCAGCAGCGAGAACACGTCCGCGCCCGCAGGCGCCTCCGGGTCCAGCTCCGCGATGCCGTCGTGGTCCTCGCCGAGCCCGAGCTCGCGCAGCGAGCACAGCATGCCTTCCGACGCGACTCCCCGGATCTTCGCGCGCCGCACCTTGACCCCGCCGCCGATGCGCGCGCCGGGGGGCGCGAGGGCGGCCTTCATGCCGGCGCGCACGTTGGGCGCGCCGCACACCACCTCGACCGGCGCCGTCCCGCCGCCCGCGTCCACGGTGCAGAGCTGCAGGCGGTCCGCGTCCGGATGCGCCCGGCACGCGAGCACCTCCGCCGCCACCACCCCGGAGAAGCCGCCGGCAGCGGCGGCCGGCTCCACCCCGTCCACCTCGAGCCCCAGGCGGGTGAGCTGCCCCGCCAGCCCCGCAGTGTCCACGGGCGGGTCCACCCACTCGCGCAACCAGCGTTCGCTGAACTTCACGGCGCGCCCCTCCCGACTCCGCTCCGCCCCGCCCGCCTAGCCGCCGGCGAACTGGCGCAGGAACTGCAGGTCGTTCTCCATGAACAGCCGCAGGTCGTCCACCCCGTAGCGCAGCATGGCGAGGCGCTCCGCCCCCATCCCGAACGCGAAGCCGGTGTAGCGCTCGCTGTCGATGCCGACGTTGGCGAGGACCCGCGGATGCACCATGCCGCTGCCCAGGATCTCGATCCACCCGCTCTGCCCGCACACCCGGCAGCCGTCGCCGCCGCAGATGACGCACTGGATATCGACCTCGGCCGAGGGCTCGGTGAAGGGGAAGTACGAGGGGCGGAAGCGCACCTCGAGGTCGGCCTCGAAGATGTGCCGGCAGAAGTCGGCCAGGGTGCCCTTCAGGTGGGCGAACGTGGTGCGCTCGTCCACCACCAGCCCCTCGATCTGCTGGAACATCGGGGTGTGGGTGAGGTCGGAGTCGCAGCGGTACACGCGCCCGATGGCGATGACCCGCAGCGGCGGCGGCTGCACCTCCATGACCCGGACCTGCATGTTCGACGTGTGGGTGCGCAGCAGGAGCCCGTCGTCGAAGTAGAAGGTGTCGTGCATCGCCCGCGCCGGATGGTGGGGGGGGATGTTGAGCGCCTCGAAGTTGTGGAAGTCGTCCTCGATCTCCGGCCCCTCGACGATGTCGAAGCCGAGATGGCGGAAGAAGGTCTCGACCCGTTCGAGGATGCGGGTCACCGGGTGCAGCCCCCCCGCGCGCTGGCCGCGGCCGGGCAGGGTCACGTCCACCCGCCGGCCGCCGAGCTCGGCGTCCACGGCGGCGCGCTCGAGCGCTTCCCGGCGCGCGCTCACCGCCGCCTGCACCGCGTCGCGGGTCCGGTTGAGCGCCTGGCCGGCCGCCGGGCGCTCGCTCGCGGGCAGCGAGCCGAGGGTGCGCAGGCGCTCCGTCACGGCGCCCTGGCGGCCGAGGAAGCGCGTGCGCACCCCCTCGACCTCGGCCGCGGTCGCGGCCTGCTCGACGGCGGCGAGCGCCTGCGCCTCGAGGGCTTCGATCTCGGTCAGCAGGGTCCCGGCCTAGCCGGTCTCGAGGGTCGCCGCCGCCTGCCGGGCCAGCACGGCGAACGCCGCCTTGTCCGCCACCGCCAGCTCGGCCAGGACCTTGCGGTCGAGCTCGACCCCGCTTTGCTCGAGCCCGTGGATGAAGCGGCTGTAGGACAGGCCGTGCTCGCGGGCGGCGGCGTTGATGCGCGCGATCCACAGCGCCCGGAAGCGCCGCTTGCGCTGGCGGCGGTCGCGGTAGGCGTACTGGCCGGCCTTGATGACCGCCTGCTTGGCGACGCGGAAGCTGCGGCTGCGCGCGCCGTAGTACCCCTTGGCCTGCTTGAGGATCTTCTTGCGGCGCGCGCGCGAGTGGACGGGGTTGCGGGCTCGGGGCATCGCGGCGTCTCCGGTCGGTCAGGCGTAGGGCAGCATGCGGGCCACGGCCGGGGTGTCGGCCGGGTGCACCGCCGCCGGAGCGCGAAGCTTGCGCTTGCGCTTCGGGCTCTTCTTGGTGAGGATGTGGTTGCGGTATCCCTGCCGGCAGCGGAAGCGGCCGCTGGCGGAGCGCTTGAAGCGCTTCGCGGCCCCGCGGTTGGTCTTCATCTTCGGCATGTTCGCTCTCTCGTGCGTT